>JALZOE010000119.1 GCA_030857325.1 Acidobacteriota bacterium | reverse complement strand
TCGGCTTGGTTTTTGTAACGCCGGGACGCAAAGTCGGCGGCGCTTTCGACGACGAGGAAACCTTAATGGTCGATAGCGTTTCCGAACGCCGCAGCATCGTGCCGCCGCGCCCGGCGACCCACAGGTCAGAGCCGCCGCGGTAAACAATCGCCTGTAAAGAATTGCTTGTAATATTCGGCTGAATCTCCCACGTTCTGCCGCCGTCCGCGGTGCGTAAAACCGTTCCCGATTCGCCCGCGATAATCGCTTCGTTCCGGCTATAACCGGAAACCGCGTAAAGATTCATTTTTACCGGCGATTCCTGGTCGAGCCACGTCTTCCCCGCGTCTTCGGTATGCAGAATCGTGCCGCCCGCGCCGACGGCAAAACCGTATCGGTCGTCGGAAAGCGAAACGGCGTAAAGATTTTCTCTCAAATTCGTTTTAACTTGCTTCCACGTCAAACCGCCGTCGCCGGTCGTTAAAATCGTGCCTTTGTCGCCGACAATGACGCCGCGTTTGTCATCGAAAAATTTCACGTCTTCGAGCCACGTGCGCGTTCCCGATTCGATTCGCCGCCAATACGCGCCGCCTGAATCCGAGCGGATAATCATACCGCCCGCGCCGACGGCGACGCCGATTTTTTCGCTCGTAAAATAAACGCCGAGCAAGTTTTCGGTTACGTTTGAAATGCCTTTGCCCCAGCTTGCGCCGCCGTTATTGGTTCTTAAAATCGTGCCTTTGTCGCCGACAATCCAGCCGCGGTCGGAATTGACGAAATTAAGCGCGTTGAGATTTTCCGGCGTGTCCGAATAAACGGGCAGCCAATCGCGTCCAGCGTCGTTGGTAATCCAGATTCTGCCGCGCGTGCCGCACGACCAGCCGATGTTGTCGTCGTAGAACGCCATATCGTTGACATCTTCGCGCCCGCCTTCCGAAAGGCGCTGCCAACTGTAGCCGCCGTCGTCGGTGCGAATTATCAAGCCGCTTTCGCCGACCGCCCATCCCGTAAATTGGTCGGCGAAGGAAAGCGAAACGAGTTTCGGATTTGTCCGCACGTTAAACGGCAGCCACGTATAGCCGCCGTCGCCGGTCAGCCAGACATTGCCGTTCGCGTCGGTCAGCGAGCCGTTTTTTTCATCAGCAAAAGAAAGCGCGAGAAAATCGGCGCGGCTGAAAACATTGACTTTCTGAAACGTCTCGCCGCCGTCTTCGCTTCTCGCCACGCATCCGCCGTAACCGACGGCGACGATTTTTCTAGCCGAAAGATACGTCGCGCCCGACATCGGGGAATTTTCGCACGGCTTGTGCGATTTCCACGTTTTACCGCCGTCTCCGGTTGTTAAAATCGTGCCGTTCGCTCCGGCGGCGACGCTTCTCTGCGCGTTAAAAGCGGCGATTTTCAATAACTGTTCCGCCGTTTTCGCATTCTGTGCCTGCCACGTTTCGCCGCCGTCCGAAGTTTTCAATATTCTGCCGTATGTTCCGACCGCCCAGCCGGTTTGCAAATCTCTGCCCGCGAAAGCGACCGCATAAAGATGGTCTTTAACGCCGGTTTCGACTTTTCGCCAATCTTTTCCTTCGTTGTCGGTTAAAAGAATCGTGCCGCGCGCGCCGACGATAGCGGCTTTTTTTTCGTCTCTGACAAATACGCCGGAAAGCGTGCCGTCAACCGGCGAAGACTGAGCTTTCCAATCGAATCCGCCACTTGTCGTCGCCAAAATCGTGCCGTCCGCGCCGACGGCAAAACCGTTTTCCTTATTTTTCGCAAAATGAACGGAAAAAAGCGCGTTTCCCTGCGGCAGCGGATTTTGCCAAATCCAGCCATGACCGTTTTTTCTTTGAGCCGAAACGGAAAATGACAGACAGCAAAAAATACTGAGAAGAAACGCAAAACGAATAACGGAAAGCGAACGATTATTTTTACTGCGTTTATTTTCCATTTTCCATTTTCCGTTTTCCATTTTTAAATTTCTTTGACGCCGATTTCCGCCGTCGCGTCCTCGAACATCTCCTGGTCGATTCGTCCGAGTTCCGCCGTTTTTCTCGCCAGCGTATCGACTATTTCCTGCACGTCGTGTCCGGCGTGTCCTTTGACCCATTGCCATTTGATTTTATGACGGCTCGCCGCCGCGTCTAATTTTGCCCACCATTCGAGATTAGTTTTCTTCCGAAAGTTGCCCGTCATCGTTTCGACGACATACCGCGAATCACTCAAAACACGCACCCGACACGGTTCGGTCAACTGTTCCAATCCGATGCGCGCCGCCGCAATTTCCGCCTGCTGATTAGTCGCGCTTCCCAAAAACTCGCCGAACGCCCGCCAAAAACCTTTGTAACCGAGCATCGCCACCGCCGCCGCGCGCGGATTTCCCTTACCGTTGCCCAAACTCGAACCGTCGCAGACGATTGTAACTTCCTTCATAAAATTTTATTCAAAGGCAATATTTATTTTTTCTGAAATAGATTGCCAAACAATTTCGCTTGTCTCTCCGATGCAGGCAGTTTTTGTCAGAATCTGCTCTTTGGTAATGTTGTTTTCAGTCCAACTCTGTCTATTGTTGTAAAGGTTTTGCAGAATCGGCATTACACGGTCAATTGCACGGGCAAATTTAGCTTCTTTAGTTTCTCCGTTTTCAAATTCGTTCCAGATTTCCAGCAATTCGCTTCCAGTTTCGTCGGGCAAAATTCCGAAAATCCTTTTCACTGCACAGGCTTCTTTTTCTTTTGCTTCTATTCTTCCCATTTCGTCGAAAAAGAATACGTCGCCAACGTCGATTTCTCCGATGTCGTGAATTAAAAGCATTTTTATTACTTTTTCAATATTTACTTTTTCTGCGGCGAATTTTGCCAAAACAAAAGCAAGAATCGAAATTTGCCAACTGTGTTCGGCGGAATTTTCGTATCTTTCGAGTCCGAACGGTTTGGTTTTACGCACAACGGCTTTGAGTTTTTCAAGTTCGAGAATAAACTCAAAACACTTTTCCAAATCATCATCCATTATTTACTCCAACCGAAACAACATTATCCGCATAACCTTCAAATGTATCGTCGTGCGAGATGACGAAAAGCCGGTCAAAAAATTTTCTTAAACCGCTTCGGTCGGTTCGTCGTTTTTGTCGATGACAATTTCGTGGTCGAAATAATCGTGAAACGTGTCGTCGTGCGAGATAATAAACAGTTGGTCGAAAATCGGTTTTCCGCCAATCTGTTTTTTCGTAATCCGGCTGATTTGTTCGGCAAGCCGCTCGCGCCGCGCCGCGTCCATATTAGTCGTCGGCTCGTCGAAAAACGCCAGGCGAACGTCGGAAAGCTGCATCAAAAGCGCGAGTTGAACCGACAGCGCCGCCGCCATCTGCTCGCCGCCCGAAAGACTGCCGAACGGACGTTTTTCGCCAAGTTCTTCCAAAGTAATTTCGTATTCCTTATATTCCTTGTCGTTTTGACCGTCTTCCCACGTCAGCGTCAGTTCCGAATTTCCTGAAATTTCACGAAAAAGTTCATTCGCTTCGCGCGAAGTGTGACGAATATATTTTTGCGCGATAAAAGGCGCGGCTTTTTTCATAGTTTCACGGATAAACGCGGTTGCTTCCGCGATTTTCTCAAGGCGTTCTTTTTCCTTAAATTCATCTTGCATCCGGCGCAGCGTTTCCGACAGACGGTTTAATTCGGCGGCAAGCTGAAGGGTGTAACGCTGTGCGTTTTCAAGGTTTGCGCCGGTTTGCGCCAGACGTTTTTCCGCGTCCAGAAGCAAAGCCTTTTCCGTTAAATGCCGCTCGCGGTCATAATCTCTGCTTGCCGTTTCAAAATCCGTTTCGGCTTTTTCGAGTTCGATTTTTAATCGTTCAACATTTTGTTGCGCTGCGTCCGACTCACTTTCACGCGCCGGTAAAGTTTTCGCCAGCGATTCGTTCGACAAAAATTCGCGGTGCGCGTTTGCCGTTTTGTCGCGCTCGTCCGACAAGCGTTTCCATTCAGCATCCAACGCTTCAAACAGCGATAATTGCCGGTTAAAATTAGTTTTTTCAGTTTCCAGATTAATCAAAATTTGCCCGGTTTCCGACAATTTTTCCTTCAAATCGTCTTCGCGCCTAATTTCGTTTTCAAACGCGGCGAGCTTCGCTTTCGGATTTTGCAGAGCGTTTAATTTCGTTTCGATTTCGGCGAGTTCGTTTTTGATTTTCGACAAATTTTCGGCGCGTGTTTTCCAGCTTTCCTGCTCCTCACGAATTCTTTTGCCGCGCTCGGTCGTTTTATTTTTGTCTTCAAACAACGCGGGCAAAACGGCGGCGCTTCTTTCGGCTTCACGCGCTTGAACGAGTTTCGCGGAAACGCTTTTCCGCTCTGTTTCCAAAACAACGATTTGCGCTTTGCCGTCGCCGTTTCGCGCGCCGATTTGATTTTCGCTTGCCTTTCCGGTTTCGAGATTCAAACATTTTTGCGACACAATCGGACAGAAATGATTTTTGACGAGATTTTCCAAAACTTCGCGCTCGAATTGTCCGTCGCGTTCGAGCGCGGCTCGCAGTCGGGCTATTTCCAGCACAATTTCCGTATCGCGTTTTTGCAGATTTTCAAAATCCTCGACGCTCGCGCTTTTTTGTTCGGCGGCTTTGATTTTATTGTTAATCTCAATCAGTTCATCGCGCAGACATTTTAATTTTTCCTCATAACTCGCAATCTGTTGTTCGGCGGCTTTGGCATTCGCCAAATCGGTTCGCAGCGTTTCGCGCCGTTTCTCTAAATCTTCCTGTTGAACGACTTGCGGTTGAATTTTCAGGATATTTTGACGCGCTTCGGCAACCTTTTTTAAATTTTCGCCGCAGCTTTTCTGTTCGGCTTGCGCGGCGACGATTCTATTTTCCGCTTTATTTAATTGGGTGCGGATTCTGTCGCGTTCCATTCGCCGCGATTCAAGATTTTTCAGTTCCGCGACGGCGCTGACGTGAATTTCATAGTCGTTTCGGACGAGCTTTATTTTTTCCGATGCCGCGAAAGCCAGATTCTTTTCGTTTTCCTTTTGTTTAAGAACAAAATCGGCGTTTCGGCTTTCGGATTGAATTTTATCGCGCGCGGTTTTCGATTCGCCGACCGTCGTTTCCTTTTCGTTAAACGCTTCGACGACCGCGCTTTTTTCCGACGTTTCGACCGTTAATTTTTCGAGCGCGTCGCCGAATTCCCTAACCTGTTTCGTGTAAATTTCGTGCTGGTTTTCGACTTCTTCAAGCCGCGTCAATTCGCCTTCGGCGCGCGCGATTTTTTCGCGGACGGCGGTGATTTGATTTTCGACGTAACGCGCCGTTTCGAGCAGTTTGTCCGCGCTTTCCTTATATTCTTCGACTTTCAAAAGTTTGTCGAAAGCCTTTTTTCTCTCCGCCGCCGATTCGAGAAAAATCGCCGTAAAAGTTCCCTGCGGAACGCCGATGGCACGCCGGAAAAGCGCTTCCAAATCCGTTCCGGCTTCGACGCCCAAATGCTGCCACAAAAAGCGCGTAACTTCTTCTTTTTTGTCGGCGATGCGCGTCTTTAATTGGTTGTCGAAAACGTAATAACCCGTTCCGGTATCGCGGTAAACCGTAAATGAACGCTCGTCCAAACCGCTTTCAAACGTAATGCGCGCCGCGCCTTTTTTCGCTCCGCGCCGCACGAAATTTTCCTTTTTATAATCGAGCAAATCGAACAAAGTCCACGCGACGGCTTCGATAATCGACGTTTTCCCCGCGCCGTTTTCGCCCGTAATCGCCGTCGTTCCGCGCTCAAATTCAAATTTGGCGTTTTTGTGAGACTTTATGTCTTCGAGTTCAATTTTCGTAATGTGCATCTTTCGATTTTAGATTTTAGATTTTTCGGTTCGCCGAAATTTTAAGACAATTTTAGAGAATTAAAAAACGAGCCGAAACGTAAAGGTTTTTCTTATTTTATACCATATTTGTGATTAAATGATTAAATGAAAATCGAAGAAGGCGACGTTGTTACGGTTATTCTGCAAAATCCGCGCGAAAAGATTTGGGGCGTTTTGCGCGAGATAAATCCGGCGGGCGTTTTCGTGCGCGGAATCGATTTGAATGTTTTTGACGATTTTCTGAGCGCCGTCGCCAATGAAGAAATCTTTTACGGCTTGGGCGAGCATTTTTTCCCGCTCCGGCGCGTCGAGAAAATCGTCGGAGACGAACCGAACGGCGACGTTCCGGCACTCTGCGAGCAGTTTGAGCGGCGCACGGGAAAACACATCAGCGAATTTTAGTTATAAGTTTTTTTCTACAAGCCGGAAAATGAAATTTGCGGCAAAAATCGTTATGATGAAAGCATAAATTTTTATTTCACATCTGAATATTATGAAGAAAATCGCAATTTTAATCGTTTCGGCTTTTGTTTTAATCGGCTGTAGCAACGCCACGCGGCAAACCGCAAATACAAACGCTTCGGCGAAAACTTCGGACAATTCGCTAATCGTTTCCGGTCATTCGCAAACTCAGGCGAACGCTTTGAGCGCCGCGCCGCAAACTTCGGCTTCGGTCGTTCCGAAATCCGACGCCAAAACCAAATGGACGCAGAGCGGAACGCCGATTGACACAACCGAGTTTGACGCGGAAATCACGAAAGCCGAAAAGAATTTTAAGGCGAAACCAAAGGACGAGACGGCGAAAAAACTTCTCGCCGAGGCTTATCTGCCGCGCGCGGTCGCTCTGACCGAAGCCAGACAATACGCGTCGGCAATTGGCGATTACCGGCGCGTTTTGAAATACGACGCCGATAATGAAGTCGCCAAAAAATGGATTGACGAGATTATAAAAATCTACGCGATGATAAACCGCGAATATCCGAAAGAAGGCGAAGAACCGCCCGCGCTGCCGTTTAAGAAAGAAACTTAATATTCCGCCGGTCTATTTGAAAACTCCGAAAACAATTTACGAAAAACAGAAGAATTGCCCGCGAAAGGACGCGAAAAGCGCAAAAAAAGAAAACAAAGTAAAATACCGCAAATTTCTTTTGATTATGCCGAACTTTTCAAGGTTTGATTACCGCGTCGGGCTGACGGTCGGATTATCGTTATCGCTTGAGGAAACCGACAGAGCGATTATCACCGCGCCGGCAACCGCGCCCAACACGCCGAAAATCAGCAGCGGATTATAATCGCCGGACTTGTCCGAGTTCGCGGTTGTCGCGGCGGTTGTTCTGCTGTTTGTCGCCGGGCTGTATGATTCGCCGGCGGACACTAAAACGATATTAAACAACACCTCGCCCTTTAAGGTATCGACGCGCGTTACGCCGTTTTCAATCGAGGCTTTGACGGCGTTGACCTGACCGCGATTCGGAGTCGTTATCGTTCCGTCCGGGGGGAAAAGATTGATTGCCGTGTTCGGCACGGTTTCTATAGTTACCGCGCCCGCGAGAAAATCACCCGCGATGCTCGAATTGACGAAAGACAAATTCAGTTTCGAGTTTGGCGCAATCAAAACCGTTCCCG
>JALZOE010000118.1 GCA_030857325.1 Acidobacteriota bacterium | reverse complement strand
TTGTGATGCCGTAACCGTTTTCAAGCAGTTCGTGTTCTTCGGACGGGTGCAGAATTCTGTCCGTAAAGCCGCCCAAAAAAAGCGCTTTCCAGAAACGATTGCCCGGTTTGGCGAAGTGAAATCCCGTCGCGCCAGACCACATTCCGGGATTGATGCCGCAGAATAAAACCTTTAAGTTGTCGTCAATTAAATCAACGGTTGTGCGGTTCGGCGCGTCGCGCAAATCTTCTTTGGTCGGTTGGAAGTTTTTCATTTTTTCAATCATACAAAATTGACTGCAAAACAAGCTAAAGACAGGAAAACAAAAAAATTAACAGGGATAAAGGGGATGAAGGAGATAAGAAACAAAATCGAAAAAACTTTCTTTTGTCCCTGTCAATCCTCTTCATCCCTGTTAATTGTTCTTCATATCCACCGGCGTTTATATTTTGATTCGGCAAATTCTCCTTAAATGTTATATTAACGGAAATGACGCCGGAAAAATCGCAAATAATCGTTGAATTTCGCAATGTGGATTTTCAAATCGGCGCGGCGAAAATTCTCGACAAACTGAATCTGCAAATCGCGTGGGGCGAAACGCTCGTTTTGTTGGGCGAATCGGGCTGCGGAAAAACGACGACGCTCAAATTGATAAACCGCCTTATCGAGCCGACTTCGGGCGTGGTTTTTGTCGAAGGAAAATCGACGCTTGAGTGGAATCCGATAAATCTGCGTCGCCGCATCGGATACGTTTTGCAGGAAGCCGGACTTTTTCCGCATTTTTCGGTCGCGGAAAACGTAGCTCTCGTGCCGGATTTGGAGAATTGGGACGCGGCGAAAAAACGTGCGCGGGTTGCGGAAATGCTCGAACTTGTCGGCTTAAACCAGAACAATTTGGCGGCAAGATTTCCGCACGAATTGTCGGGCGGTCAGCGCCAGCGCGTCGGCGTCGCGCGTGCGCTGGCGGCAAATCCGAATATCCTGCTGCTCGACGAGCCGTTCGGCGCGCTCGACCCGATTACGCGGACAAATCTGCAAAAAGAATTTGCCGCGCTTGTCAAAGAATTAAACAAAACCGTCGTCTTTGTAACGCACGATTTACGCGAAGCCTTGCTTTTGGGAACGCGCGTCGCGCTGATGGACAAAGGCGCGATTGTTTTAATCGAAACGCCGGAAAATTTTGTAAAATCGGATGAACCTCTGGCGCGGGCGTATTTGGAAACGATTTCAACGGCTAACAATGATAAGAATTTTAGCCACGAATTACACGAATAACACGAATTATTTCTGTGCTTTTATTTGTGTTATTCGTGTAATTCGTGGCTAATTTTTCTTCCGCTTAAAATGAATTTTCTCGAATTTCTCCAACAGAATTTCACCGAATTGTTCGCCTTAACGCGCGAACACGTTTTTCTCGTTTTCGTCTCGACGTTTTTCGCCGTGCTTGTCGGCTTGCCGCTCGGCGTTCTTCTGACGCGCGTTAAATCCTTGCAAACGCCGGTTTTAGGAATTGCGAATGTTTTGCAGACGATTCCGAGTCTCGCGCTGTTCGGTTTGCTGATTCCGATTGCATACATCGGCGGCATCGGCGCGAAAACGGCGATTATCGCGCTGACGCTTTACTCTTTTTTGCCGATTATTCGCAACACGGTTACGGGAATTTCCGGCGTCGATTCAAAAATTACGGAAGCGGCGACGGCGATGGGAATGACCGACCGGCAGATTTTGCGGCAAGTCGAACTGCCGCTCGCCGCGCCCGTTATTTTAACTGGAATTCGCGTCGCCGTCGTTATTTCCGTCGGCGTGGCGACGATTGCGGCGGCGGTCGGCGCGGGCGGTTTGGGAACTTATATTTTTCGCGGGCTGCGGCAGAACGATAATAATTTACTGCTCGCGGGCGCGATTTCTTCGGCGCTTTTGGCGTTAATTGCAGATTTTGTTTTGGGAACGATTGAAAAACTATTCGCGCCAGTTCGCGCTGAAATTCGCGTTCCCGCAAAACGTCGAAAATTCATCGCCGTCGGCGCGTTCGCTCTTGCCGCGATTTTACTCGGTCTGAGTTTTATGCCGAATTTCAAATCGGGAATTTTAAATTCCGCATTGGAAACGGCAAACAAGGCGATTCGCGTCGGCTCGAAGGATTTTACCGAATCGGTAATTTTGGCGGAGATTCTGGCGCAGATGCTGGAAAAACGCGGCTTGTTGGTTGAAAGAAAATTTGAACTCGGCGGCAATCTCGCGCACGACGCGCTCCTTTCAGGTCAAATCGACGTTTACCCCGAATACACCGGCACGGCTTTTACGGCGATTCTAAAACACCAGCCGATTACCGATTCGCAGGCGGTTTATGACCAAACAAAAGCCGAATACGCCGAAAAGTTTAATCTTGTTTTAAGCTCGTCGCTCGGTTTTTCAAACGATTTTGCAATTCTCGTGCGCGGCGATGTCGCCCGAAAAATGAATCTCAAAACGATTTCCGACGCCGTTCCCGCGTCCGAAAACTGGCAAGCCGGATTCGGGCAGGATTTCATGTCGCGGGCGGACGGCTACGCGGGTTTTGCGCGGGCATATAATTTCAATTTTGCGAAACAGCCGCGCGAAATGGATTTGTCTTTGACGTATCGGGCGCTCTCCGCGGGCGAAGTCGATTTGATTGCCGGAAACTCGACCGACGGTTTAATCGCCGCGCTCGACCTCGTGCAACTCGCCGACGACCGCCGTTATTTTCCGCCGTATCAAGCCGTTTTCATCGCCCGGCGAGACAAATCGGAAATCTTAAACGAAACTTTTGAACGATTAAACAACGCGATTTTGACCGAAGAAATGCGCCGCTTAAATTATGCGGTTGACGGCGACAAACGCGCGCCGAAAGACGCGGCAGACGATTGGATTAAACAGAAAGGTTTTTGATGAAAATAAACTACAGTTACTGAGTTCAAAATTGTTAAATCTGTTATTGTCTTGCTTTGGGTTGATGTAAAATTAAGTATCAAAAACGACTCTTTTGAAACATTTTGACGCATCATAGAAATATGAAACAAATCTTTCTACTATCAATTATTTTTGCTCTGTTTCAAATTCCAAGCCTGGCTCAAAAATCTAATGCATCTTTTGCTGACAGCAAGAATAGAAAAGATATTCGTATAACAGCCAAAGACAAAGCCCTAATAGTTAAATCTATTTTGTCAGAATATGATTTCTTAAACAGGCATTTATATAAAGAAGAAATGAAGGAAGTTGTTTATCTCTCAATAGAGGAACTCTCTCCTCAATTTGTACCAAAAGTTTTGGGAATCAGTTTTGTATTGGTGGGTCCGAAAGAAATTGAAGAAAAGATAAAAAATGGATTTGGGTATTTCGCTTTTCAAAAGTTCAAAGTTGAAGGACAGAAAGTCTTAATTTCCTTTGGTTATAATTACCGCGATACTGGATTTAAAGACCGAAATCTAAGAACTAGCGGCTCACCAGATTCGACTTACGGCATTAGTTATGAATTTCAAAAAGTTAGGGGGAAATGGAAAGGAAAAGTCCTTGATGGCTATCAAAGCCAAAGCTAAGTTTAACCGTCGTAACAAAATTTCTAAATAAATAGTGTTAAAAACGCTCGGTTTTGAGTAATTATTTTTCGGCAATTGAAATTAGAAAAATGCCGAAATCTCACAACATTGCTATTTCGCCGTAAATAGCGTATTATCAAAAATAACAGTTCCTTCTCTCTTTCATCGACGGTGTTTCGTCTCTGTTGGAAAAAGTTTTTACGTTGACGTTTTGGATAGCTTGAGAGTCGGAGAAAAATTAGTTAGAAGCCGCTCCTCTTTTCGGGAGTGTTCACACGCAAGCCCTTCGCTGCCAACCGTTACATCTTAGGCATCTTTCGTTGAAAACTTCTTTAGTCTTTCCGAAGCGTTCGGAAAGAGAAGAGTTTTGTTTTGCCTGCACACATTTATTGCCGTCATTCAGAGCTTGAAATTTTGACGCGGAGATTTGCGAAAGTCGTTTTTAGAAAAAATCAAACTACTTTCAAAACGTAAAATTTTCGCTTTCATTTATACAAAACAACCGCTCCCGAATTGTTCGGTCGAGCGACACAAACAAAAAAAGGATTTTAATTATTATATGAGTTTTAGAGAACTTGGCTTGCATCCCGGTTTAGCCGACAGATGCGAGTCGCTCGGCTATGAGACGCCGACACCGATACAGACGGAAGCGATTCCGGTAGTTTTAAGCGGCGCGGACATTATTGCCTGCGCCGAAACCGGAACGGGAAAGACGGCGGCGTTTTTGCTGCCGCTTATTCAGAGATTGACGGAGAAAAAGCCGAAAGGAACGGCTGTTCTCGTATTAGCGCCGACGCGCGAGCTGGCGCTTCAGACCGAAGCCGCGTGCCGCGATTACGCGCCGAAGAAAATTCGCTGCGTCGCACTTATCGGCGGGACGGGTTATAAAAAACAAGCCGACGGTTTGCGAAGCGGCGCGGACATTATCGTGGCGACGCCCGGCAGATTGATTGATTTTGTCGAACAGGGCGCGGTGAATTTTTCGCAACTGGAAACGCTCGTCTTGGACGAAGCCGACCGGATGCTCGATATGGGATTTTTGCCCGCTATTAACCGGATTATTAAAATGATTCCGGCGCAGCGGCAGACGCTGATGTTTTCGGCAACGATGTCGAGAGAAATCGAAAAAATCAGCCGGACGATTCTCAAAGACCCGAAATTTGTCGAGGTCAACCAGCGCGGAACGGCGGCGGCGACGATTGAGCAATCGGTTTATCCGGTGGCGCAGCACTCGAAAACGGTTTTGCTGCTCGACCTTCTCGAACGCGAAAAGTTTGAAAGAGTTCTGGTTTTCACGCGCACCAAACGCGAAGCCGACCGTCTTTCGCATATTCTTGAAGCGCGCGAACACAAAGTCGGTCGCATCCACGCCGACCGCTCGCAATCGCAGCGCGAAGCGGCTTTGAACGGATTCAAAAACGGCAACACGCGCATTCTCGTTGCGACCGACGTTGCCGCGCGCGGTATCGACGTTGATTCGATTTCGCACGTTATCAATTACGACGTGCCGGAAGCGCCGGAAGATTACGTTCACCGCATCGGGCGCACGGGACGCGCCGGAAATACGGGACGCGCAATAACGCTGGTTACTTCAAACGACGAACCGTCGATGCGCGCTATCGAAAAATTGACCGGACAAGCGGTTGAAAGAATTTTGCTGCCGAATTTCGGCGGTTCTATATCGGCGAAAACCGCGGTCAAGCCGTTTTTAGCAGGCAGACGCGGCGGACGCGCCGTTCGCACCAGATAATTTACATAAAACAAAGGAAATTCAAGTTATGAAAAACAAAAAATTTGCAGTAGGTGAGTCGGTAGAAAGACTTTGTTCGGCGTGCGACGCCGACCAACAGCATACAATTGTAACGGTTACGAAACAAGGGATGATAACAAAATTGTCCTGCGACGTTTGCGAAACCGTCAGCACTTTCAGCCGCGACGTTAAAACATCGACTTCGATGAACAAAACAAAAGCAGGTGTGCCTTACGACCGCACGAAGAAATACCGCAAAGGTCAATCGATGGTGCATTCGACCTTCGGTCAGGGCGAAGTTATGGCGATTATCGAATCGCACAAAATCGACGTGCTTTTCGGCGACCAGGTGCGCCGCCTGATTCACGCGCAGGCTCAGCTTTAAGGAAAGGATTTCAATGTTTTAGAGTCGGAGCGCGGACATCTTGTCCGCATCGAGTGTTCAAAAGGGCGAGAAGCGTTTCGATAAAATTAACATTGAGTTTTAGTCGAATCTTTTAAACGCCGAAGCACGTTCATTGCGGACCGGATGTCCGCGCTCCAGATGAAAAAAATTTTATAACAAAAAAAGGTGAAGAAAATTTTCTTCACCTTTTTTATTTCTATTTGCTTTAACTTTCCGTTTATCTTCTGCCGCGGAAAATCAATCCTAAAACCAAACCGACCGCCGCCGAAACTAAAATTGCCTGTCCGGGTTTCTGGCGCGCGTATTCCTTGGCTTCCTGAACTAATTGCTGTGGGTCTTTGCCTTCGAGTTCTTTAAGTTTACCGCTAACCTGCGAAAATTTTTCCGTGGCAAATACTTTCGCTTTGCCCGCCGCGTCCTGAAACTTCTGCCCGTAATCCTGCGCCTGCGTTTTAAAGTCGCTCATATATTCGTTTCCCGTCGTGTTTTCTTGGTTAAATGGCTCAGGTTTAATCAATCCCTGATTGTTATTTCTTTCCGTTTCCGTCATTTTTATATTTCTCCTTGTCAAAAAATTTTATAAATCAACCGACCGTAAATCCCGAAAATCGATTGCGGCTTTGATGCCTTTAATCTTTCAAAAGTTGATACGAAGTTTTAGGAGAGAAGTTCTTGTTAAATGTTTCACATAAAATCGGATAAGGTCGGAACAACGAAAACTCAACGCCGGACAATCTTTATTTAATGCTGAACGGTAAATGGTAAATATACGACAGTTTCTTTATTTACCATTTACCGTTTAGCTTTCTATCTTGTTTCCAAATCGTGTTCTCTCAATCGGCGGTAAAGCGTCGAAGATGAAATGCCCAAAAGCTCCGCCGTTTTTCCGCGATGCCAGCCGGTTTGCTCCAGCACTCTTAAAATCTGCTGTTTTTCGATTTCGTGCAGGGCGGCGGGCGCGGAGTTTTGGAAAGAATTGGTTGCGCCGTTTTCCTTTGCGGTGTTGTAGCTGACCGAAACGCTCGGCTCGTTTGTTTTATAGACAACTTCGGGCGGAAGTTCTTTTGTCGTGATTCTGCCGTTGTCGGCAAGCAGAACAGCACGTTCGAGACAGTTGCGAAGCTGGCGGACGTTTCCCGACCAACTGTAGGAACAGAGCGCGTCAACCGCCGCCGGCGCGATTTCGGGTGCATTTGCTCCAGCGATTTTTTGCAGAAGATAGCGGGCGAGCGGTTCGATGTCTTCACGGCGTTCGCGAAGCAGCGGCAGGTGAATCTCGAAACTGTTGATGCGGTACAGGAAATCCGAGCGAAACGCGCCTTCGGAAACGGCTTGCATCGCATTGCGGTTGGTCGCCGCGACAAGACGCACGTCAACTTCGACTTTTTTGACGCCGCCGACGCGGAAAAACGAGCGCGTTTCCAATGCGCGCAGCAGTTTTGACTGCAATTGCGCGGGCATTTCCATTACTTCGTCGAGAAAGAGCGTGCCGCCGTCGGCAATTTCAAAAAGTCCGAGTTTTCTTGCCCGCGCGCCTGAAAACGCTCCGGCTTCGTGTCCGAAAAGCTACGATTCCAGGAGAGAATCCTGCAAAGCGGCGCAGTTTAAATCGACGAAAGTTTTGCCGCTGCGCGGGCTGAGGCGGTGAATCGCCTGCGCGACGAGTTCTTTTCCCGTGCCGGATTCGCCCGTAACTAAAACCGAAGTGTCGGAATTTGCAACGCGCCGGACGAGGCGCAGAATCTCCTTCATCTGCGCCGACTGCGCGACGATTTCCGGCATATT
>JALZOE010000539.1 GCA_030857325.1 Acidobacteriota bacterium | reverse complement strand
AACCTAAAATCAGCACGGACAGCAAGACCAGACCGATGATAATTAAAACGCGCCGAATAAAATTTTGATTTGGCGAGCGGTAATTATCGTCTGATTCCGGCGACTTTGGGTAGATGTCTGATGCTTCAGTCATTTTACTTTACTCCTCGATTCTTAAAATCGCTGTTTGAATAACGACGCGGATTTTACGGGCTGACCATCCGGCGAAACCGCGCCAGAAAAAGCGCGAAAATTCCGTAGGAAAAGAGACCGACGGCGACGAGACCGAGCAGCCACACTCCGTAAGGTCGCTTCTCGATGGCGGACAGTGCGCCGCCGAAATCGCGGGTTTCCGCGGCATCGGAATACCCCGCGGCGAAAGTGAGGAAAATGCCGATGATGCAAAAGACCACACCCCGCGCCGCAAACCCGCATCTGCCGAAGCGCGTCCCCCATTTTTCCTGTCTTTCGCTCATATTCGCAAAAAGCAAAGTTTCCCGGAATTGGGTGCTGTAGGCTTGATAGAAAAAGTAAATGCCGGCAACGAATACAATCGCTCCGACCAAAGCGACGAGCCATTGACCGAATGGTTGGGCGAGCAGCCACGCCGTCCAGCTTCGCGCCCAGAAACCGCTTTGACTTCTCGCTCCAAGAACGATTTTAAGGGCGGAAAAAGCCAGTCCGAAATAAAGCAAAGCAATAAATACAAAGCCTGCGCGGACGGCGATGCCTTTGGCATCCGAGCCTTTTGCGTCCGTGTCCATCAACGCTTGAGTAAGCCGCCAAAGCGCGTGACAGACTAGTCCGATTGCCACGGCGACGAGCAGAAACTGTCCGAATGGCAACTGCGCGATTTGCCGTAACGCGCCTCTCGCGCCGACTGCCGCCGCCGCGCTGACTGCCGAATACGCCGCTAAAATGCCGATGAGCAAATACACGATGCCGATGACCGCAAACCCGAATCGCCCGAACCGCACGACCCACGGGCGAGCTTCGCGCACAACTTGTTTTACTTCCTCTTTGCCCTGTTCGCCGATGCTTTGACCGCTCATATTTAATCGTTCTATTTTTTCAAATATCAGCGAATTTGCAAAACATCGAATCGAGAAAAATCTTTTGTCTCAACAATCTAATGTGCCGTTTGATTACTTTTACTCATTGCCGCGCCGCAAGGTGAAAACGGTTAATTCGGGACGACAGTTAATTCTGACGGGAAAACTGCTGAAGCCGATGCCGCGATTGACGTAGAGGCGATTGCCCGCCTGACCGAAATCGTCAATCCAGCCGTCGGCGTGAACTTCTTCGCCGGTTGCCAGCGACATCCACGACCAATCATCGGTAAAAGGAATGCGAATCTGCCCGCCGTGCGTGTGTCCGGCGACGGCGAGCGGCGCGGCGCCCGCGGGAAACGCGGCGAACGAATCGGGTTCGTGCATAATAATTATTCGCGGCGCGTTTTGCGGAACTTGCGCCAAAGCGATTTCCGGCTTGTTGTTATTAGGGTAACGCGAGCCGATGCCGACGACGTAAAGAGCCGCGTCGGTGTTCGCCGAATCATTTTGCGCGACGTTTTCAGCGGGCAAAGCGAGCGGCACAGCCGCGTTGTCAATCACGCGCACGCCAGCCGCTTCGAGCGTTTGACGCAGGGCGGCGGCGAGACGCTCATTTTTCAGAGAGTTCGGATAATTCATACCGTAATCGTGGTTGCCGAGAACGGCGTAAGTCGGAATTCCGGCGTTGGTCAGCGGACGCAGAAGCGCGACGGCTTCGTTGACTTCGTTCATAAAATCAAGCACTTCTTCGCGTTCCACGTCTTCGCGCTCGTCTTCAATCGGTTTATAAACGAAATCGCCCGCAATCAGCGCGGCGGCGGGACGCTCTTCGATGATTCGGTTGACGATTTTAGTTGCCGTATCTTCATTGCCGAACCACATCCCGACTTGCAAATCGGCAATCAGCGCGACGCGCTTGCCTTCCCACGCTGCCGGTAAATCGGGAACGACGGCAGTTTCCTCTTTATAATCAACAAGACGCGGTTCGATAAACACGCCCCAAATCAGCAATAATAGCAACACGCCCGCCAAACCAATCGCGGTATATTTAATAAATTTCCACATTGACGCTATTTTAAAATTTAAAAATCCCTTTTGAGCAATGAAATAATTTATTTAACGATTTCGACGGGCATTCCCGCGGCAGTCATTTCCAGAATCGTGAGCGCATCCCAATTCGTCAAACGAAAACAGCCGTGCGAAGCCGCTTGCCCGATGGCTTCCGGTTCGGGCGTTCCGTGCATTCCGTAGCCCGGTTTACTCAAACCGATCCAGACAACGCCGACCGGATTGTTCGCGCCCGGCGGAATTATCAAATTTTTGCCGATTTTCCGCGCCGCCGGCGATTCGGGAAAATTTTCGGGATTGAAAGTGTAATTCGGGTCTTTGGCGAAATTTTCGACCTTCAACTCGCCGTCGGGAATTTTCGCTTTGCTGGCGGCAATCGTGCAGGGAAACTG
>JALZOE010000117.1 GCA_030857325.1 Acidobacteriota bacterium | reverse complement strand
TGGCGCGCCTGCACGAAGGCGAAGTTTCCGTCGCCTCGACCGTCGGCACAGGCGCGACGTTTTCTCTCGAATTGCCCGTAAAAGCTGATTAAAAGTCGTTTCAAATTTTCTTCCGCGCCTGTTTTTCCTGTGTTATAATAGCCGATAGTTTAACAATTTCAGTATAAATGCGGATTGGATTTGCCTGTTCGTTTTTCATTTTCACGAAAGTTGATTTAACCGCGAGAGGAGATTTATGGAATTGAGCATCGGACAAAAAGTTTCCTACCCGAATCAAGGCGTTTGCCTGGTCGAAGGCGTCGAGGAGAAAAAAATCGGCGACCGGGTAATGAGTTTTTACCTACTGCGAATTTTGAGCGACAATTCGACGATTTCCATTCCGACGGCGAAAGCCGGCAGCGTCGGTATTCGTCCGGTTATCGACGGCAGGGAATTTAAAAATTTAATCGCCGGTTTGGGCGCGGATTTTGAAGACGTTTCGAGCGATTGGAAAGAACGCTCACGCGAATACAACGAAAAACTGCAATCGGGCGATGTTTTTAAAGCCGTTGACGTTTTAAAGAAACTTACCTTTCTAAGCCACGAGAAGAAACTTTCGTTTCGCGAGCAAACTCTGCTGGAAAAAGCGAAATTTCTAATCGTCTCCGAAGTAACGGGCGCCGGACTGGAGAGCGAAAATAAAATCGAAAACAAAATAAACGAACTGGTCGAAAACGCCTGCACCAGACATCACATCACGCAGCCGAGTGTGATGACGGTTGAAACAAAAGGATAGTCGAAAGGAGAAAGGATAAGGGATAAAATAAAACGTTTCTTTTATTTATCCTTTATCCTTTCTCATAGTTCGCTCGCACAACCGTTTTGATGTTTCCGCGAACGTGGAAATCGCCTTCAATCTCGACTTGCAGCGGGTCGCACGCCTTAACGAAATCTTCCAGAATAATATTGATGACGTGTTCGTGAAAAACCTTTATTTCGCGGAACGAATTGACATAAAGTTTCAGACTTTTCAATTCGATACAACGCTCGCGCGGCACGTATTTTAGTTTGATAACCGCAAAATCGGGAAAATCCGAAAACGGGCAAATCGCCGTAAATTCGGGAATCTCGAAATCAATCCAAATTTTCCGCCCGGCATATTCGTATTTAAAGGTATCGAGCGGGTAAAGATTCATCTCCTCGCGTGCGGTCGAGCGAATATCGAGATTTTGTTGATTTGTCGGTTGTAAATTATAGTTGTCCAGCATAGATAATTCTCCGCTTTGGAATCGAAACGATTATTTTATCAAAGAATAGGACGCGGACAAACACGGATTGGACGGATTTTCACGGAGATGAAATTAAATTGCTTTTTTAACTCGATTAAAATCATTTTTTTATTTATCCGTCCAATCCGCTTAATCCGCGTTTGTCCGCGTCCTATTCTTAAAATTTCAGCTTCTTCGCCGCCGCCAAATCAAGGATGCCGCGCGCTTCGAGTTCGCCTAAAAAATTGACGAAAATATGCGCCGTCGCGTGGGCGTCGTCGGCGGCGCGATGATGATTGACCAGAGCGACCGAATAATGCGCGGCAACCGTTTTGAGCCGGTGATTTTCGATGTGCGGCAACAGTTTGCGCGATAATTGAACTGTGCAGAGATACGCGTTGGCGACACGATAATCTTCATACATTCTGCCGATTTCGTGATTGAGAAAGCGCAAATCGAAACTGGCGTTGTGCGCCACCAGAACCGCGTCGCCGATAAAATCCAGAAAATCGTGAGCGATTTGGCGAAACTTCGGCGCTCCTTTAACCATTCGGTCGGTGATGCCGGTCAACTGTGAAATAAACAGCGGAATCGCCGTTTCGGGATTGACCAGAGTTTGAAATTCATCGATAATTGCGCCGTTTTTAACCCGGTAAGCGCCGATTTCCGTAATCCGGCACGGCGGAGTTTTCGCGCCCGTCGTCTCTAAATCGAAGACGACAAATTCGATGTCGGCTAAATTTCGTTTTTTTGCGGTAATCTCAACCAATTTAACCGCGTCGCCGTTCAATTGCAGGCGCGGGTCGATTTCGACCAAATCGGAAATCAGCAGGCGCGCCAAATCCGGCGCGGCGCTGCGAATTTTCATCACGCGGTCAACGACTTTGACGGCGGAAAGTTGACCGCCGCACGCTTTAAGAAGTTGAATGGTTTCGCCGACAAGCAGCGAATCGGAAATTAAATTTGGATACGGCGGCATATTTATAAATGGTAACTGGTAAATGGTAAATGGTAAATCAAGAAATATGTCTCGACGCTCCTCTTATCTATCATTTACCGCTTACCACTTACCGCTTTTTTTCATTTACCATTTACCATTTACCATTTACCATTAACAAATGTTTGTTTCGCTGCTTTTGCTTATTCTCTTAACAATCGGCGGTTTGGGCTTGACGTATCTGTTCGCCGATGACGAAACGCTTTTGTGGCGCGCGTGCGCGGGAAACGTCGTCGGCTCGGTTGTTTTCAGCTTGGTTTGTTTTCTGCTGGCGTGTCTTGCCGGTTTTTCAACCGCGACGATTGCATTTTCCTATCTTCTGACGCTTTTGCCGCTCGCTTTATTCGCCCGCGGCGATTTCCGGCGAAGGTTTTTCGACGATTGGAACAAAGCGTGCAGGAAACTCGAAAACGTTGACGCGAAACGATTGGTGCGTTTTGCGTATTATTCGTTTTTTCTCGTTTTGTTCTGGTTCTTTTTCCAGCGCGCGATGATGGAGACGCCCGCCGGAATTTTTATCGGCTCGTCGCACAATCTCGGCGATTTACCGTTTCATTTAGGCGCGATTTTTTCATTTACCGACGGGCAGAATTTTCCGCCCGAAAATCCGTCGTTCGCTTCAGCCAAATTTACGTATCCGTTTATGGTCGATTTGATTGCGGCGACGTTCGTCCGATTCGGCGCGCGCGTCAGCGATGCGATGCTCGTGCAGAATGTTCTGCTGGCTTTTTCGCTGCTCGTCATTCTCGAAAGATACGTTTTTAAATTAACCGGCAGCCGAATCGCCGAAAAGCTCGCGCCGGTTCTTTTATTTTTCTGCGGCGGCCTCGGTTTTTTATGGTTTTTCAGAGACGCGTGGCAGTCGCCCGACGGATTTTACAAATATTTCTGGAATCTGCCGATTGATTACACAATCCGTTCAGAACGGTTTCGCTGGGGCAATTCGCTCACGTCGCTGTTTCTCACGCAGAGAAGTATGCTGCTCGGAATGCCGTTGACGCTCGTTGTTTTGCAGAAAATCTGGGAAATTTTCAGCCGTCGTCAGCCGTCAGCCGTCAGCCGTCAGGAAAATACGGCTAAAATCAAAAATCCGCCTGCCACTTTCCACTTTCCACTTTCCACTTTCCTCGTCGGTCTTCTCGCCGGAACGCTGCCGCTCGTTCACACGCATAGTCTGGCGGTTTTATTTCTCGTCTGCGCCTGTCTGTTTTTCTTCAGCCTGGACAAATGGCGCGAGTGGATTTGGTTCGGCGTCGGCGTTTCAATCGTCGCCGTTCCCGAACTGCTATGGGCGATGTCGGGCAGCGCAACCAGCTTCGGCGTATTTGTCGATTGGCATTACGGCTGGAGCGCGGGCAATGAAAATTATCTGACATTTTACGCGAGAAATCTGGGTTTATTTATTCCGCTTCTTATTGCGGGCATTTACTTTGTGCTGGCGGGCGAAGACAAAGAAAGCCGATTACGAACGACGAATGACGAATTACGGGGCGAAAAAAGCGAACAGTCCGAAGACCTGAAACCAAAGACGGAAGACCAAATTAACAAAGGACGAAGGACAAAACTTCTGCTTTTCTACGTTCCGTTTCTGCTTTGTTTTATTATTCCCAACTTTGTTCGGCTTGCGCCGTGGGAATGGGACAATATTAAGGTTTTGATTTACTGGTTTGTCGGCTCGCTCCCGTTTGTCGCGTATATTCTGGCGCGGCTCTGGGAAGACAAAGGCGTTTTCAGAATCGTCGCTGTGGTTTTTCTGATTGGACTGACTTTATCGGGCGCGCTCGACGTTTGGCGCGTCGCGTCGCGTGCGATAGATTATCAGGTTTTCGAGGCGGACAGCGTAAAAATTGCCGAACAAATCAAACAGAAAACCGCGCCGAACGCTATGTTTCTCAACGCGCCGACGTATAACAGCGCCGTCGTTCTGTCCGGCAGACGTTCGATGATGCGCTTTACCGGACATCTTTCTTCCTACGGAATTGATTACGAACCGCGCGAAAACGAGTTGAAAAGAATCTACGAAGGCTCGGCGCTGGCGGAAACTCTTTTAAAGAAAAACAATATCGAATATGTTTTAATCAGTCCCGAAGAACGCGGTTACGCGCAGTCGAACAACGTGCGGCTCAACGAAGATTATTTTCGCAAGTTTCCCGTCGTCGCCGAAGTCGGGCAGTATCGGGTTTATAAAGTTAAATAGGTTTTAGGTGTCAGGTTTTAGGCATTAGGGGAAAAGCTAACTGACACCTAAAACCTATTTCCTATCACCTGTTTTTATCGATATGAACGAACAAGAAAATCAAATAACGACAAACGACAAACCGCAGACGGACGATAAACTCTGGTTCGTCGCGTGTTCGATAATCACGGCGATTGCGGCGTTTCTGCGTTTTTACAATCTCGAATTAAGACCGCTCCACCACGACGAAGGCGTCAACGGATTTTTTATGACGACGCTCGTCCGCGAAGGCGTTTATAAATATGACCCGCAGAATTATCACGGTCCAGACCTTTATTATTTCGCGCTCGCCGTCTCGAAAATGTTCGGTTTGAACACCACGAGCGTCAGAGGAAGCGTGGCGATTTTCGGAGTGCTAACGGTTGTGCTGGCTTTTTATCTGAAAAATTACATCGGCAAAATCGGAAGTTTAACCGCCGCGCTTTTTCTGGCGCTTTCGCCGGGAATGGTTTTTATCTCGCGTTATTTTATACATGAAATTCTGTTCGTCTTTTTCAGCTTCGCCATTGTCGTCGGCATTTTGTTTTTCGTCGAAAAAAGAAAATCTGGAACAATCGCGGTTATTTCGATGACATTTCTGCTTTTAATTTGTTTTCTGCCGACGGCGCTGAATCTGGCAAACGCGATTGGCGAAAATAACAACACGTTTGTTTGGATTATTCGATTGGGTTTGCTTGCAGTCGAAGCGGTTTTGGTTTTTTTAATAATGCGGATGATTCTCGCCTGGAACGACGGCAGGGCGATTTATTTAATTCTCGCGGCGGCTTCGACGGTTTTGCTTTTCGCTACGAAAGAAACGGCGTTTATTACGATTGGAACGTTAGCGATTGCCTGCGTGTGCGTCTGGATTTGGCGAAGAATTCGGCGAGCGATGTTCGGCAAATTAAAGGAAAACGAACTCGAACCCGTCGAATTGACGTGGGCGAATTTTCGCGCCGCTCTTGGCAATTCGGGCGATTTAACGCTGCTCGTCATCGCCTGCGCGGTTGTTTTCGCTTATGTCGGCGTTTTGTTTTTCTCGTCGTTTTTCACTTACCCGGAAGGCATCGGCAAGGCGTTCGAGGCTTACGCGCTGTGGACGAAAACCGGCACGAAAGACCACACGCAGAACGGAATGTGGGCTTACTTGAAATGGGGAATGAAGTCGGAGTCGCCGGTTTTAATCGTATCCTTAATCGGCGGTTTAATCGCGCTGGCAAAGGCGAACAATCGTTTCGCGCTTTTTGCCGGTTTCTGGGTGTTCGGAATGTTCGCCGCTTACACGATTATTCCCTACAAAACGCCGTGGCTCGCGCTCTCGTTTTTGCTGCCGATGTGCGTCGTCGCCGGTTACGGCATCAACGAATTGATAACCAATAAAGACAGAATCGTAAAACTTTTGGGCGCGCTCGTCCTCGCGCTCTCAATTGCCATTCTCGGTTATCAAACTTATGATTTGAATTTTCAAAGATACGACGACGACGCGATGCCGTATGTTTACGCGCACACGAAACGCGGTTTTCTCGATTTGATAAATAAAATCGAATATTACGCGGAGAAAAGCGGCGAAGGCAAAGACGCGGCAATCGAAATCGTTTCGCCCGACTACTGGTCAATGCCGTGGTATCTGCGCGATTATAAAAGCGCGGTTTTTCACGGGCAGTTCGCCGATGTCAGCACGTCGGAAATGATTGTCGCCTCGACCGCTCAGAAAGCCGAACTCAACCGGCGCTACGGCGCGCGCTACAAATACGCCGGAACATATCCGCTGCGTCCGGGCGTCGATTTGTTTCTGCTGGTTCGCAAAAATCTGGCGGACGAAGGCACGCGGGAAATTTATAATATCGGCGAATACGCGCCGTAACCTGCAACCTTTTCGGTGAAATTGCCGCCTAATGTTTGGACGGAAAATTAGCCGCGAATGAACGCGGATAAACACGAATGAAAACAGGTTATAGGAAATAGGTTTCAGGTGTTAGTTTCCTTTTCCCTAAAATTTAACATCTAATTCCTTTTCTTATCCTGATTTTATCTGTGTTTATCTGTGTTAATCTGTGGATAAAATTTCTTATTAAAAACTTATGTGTAAATTCCTACTGCTCACTTTTATATTATCAATGACGACTTCAATATTCGCGCAATCCGCGCCGCCGATTGACGCAGGCGTTTCGCAAACGCTGGCGAAATGGCGCGCGGCGAATTATTCGGACGTGCGCTATAAATTGAATTTAACGCTCGAAAAAATGTCGCCCGTTTTGAAAGGCACGATTGAAATTCGTGTTAAATTGTCGGAATTAACGGCGACAGAGGAACAAGCTATTCAACCAATCGTTCTCGAATGGCGCAAGATTCGCGGCAAGGAAGATTTGTCGAAAGTCGAAAATGTTTTGGTCAACGGCAAAGCGGCGAAGTTTGAAGAAATCAACGAGCATCTCGTTTTCAGAGAAAACGTCGTCAAAGGCGAAAACGTCATCAAGCTCGATTTCACATCGCCGATTGCGACGAGCGGCGCGGCAATCACGCGCTATGTTGACAAGGAAGACGGCGCGGAATACGTCTATTCGCTGTTCGTGCCGTCGGACGCAAGCACGGCGTTTCCCGTGTTTGACCAGCCGGATTTGAAGGCTCGATTTGCTTTAAGACTTTTTGCTCCGCACGGTTGGAAAGTTGTTTCAAATAATTCGTGGGCTTTTTCATTTGATGAAACAATGAGCTTTCACGGTAAGGTTACTGAAGTTCCAAAAGGTTTGACGCTTCATCATTTTGAAGAAACTAAACCAATTAGCACTTATGTTTTTGCATTCGCGGCAGGAGATTTCTCAGAGTTTATCGAAGGACTTCCTGAATCTAATCCGAGTGAAGAATTAAAAACAAAAACCTTATGGGGAACTGATAAATATTCAAATACTTTTCCCAAAAGAGACCTTTCCATTATTTACGTCCGCAAATCGCAAGCCGAAAAATTCAAACAACACGCCGCCGAGACTTTTCGCCTGAACCGAGAAGCCGTCAAATATCTCGAAAGCTA
>JALZOE010000116.1:2020-7492 GCA_030857325.1 Acidobacteriota bacterium | reverse complement strand
AAATTTTCCATTGTTTGAACCTCAAATTTTTTATCCATTCTAACACACGAATAAAAATTGAGATTTGCCGCTTTTAGTCGATATTGCAGACGATTGTATGCGCCGCCTTTAAATCTTCTTCGATTTTCAGACGCTTTTTCTCGCTCTGTTCGGGCAAAATGCTGATAACGTTCGCTTCGTGTTTTTTGACGCATTTGCCGCTGGCGTGTTTTCTCAATTCATTAACGACGGAATCGGTCTGTCCGATGCAGACGAGCGCGTGATGCCCGCGTTTTTTGCTGTCGGTTTTGCGTTTCGAGATAACGTAAATCGCCGAAACGTTTTCAAACGCGAAATCGAGCGGGTAAACCTGAAAATCGTAACGCTTCTTTCTGCCGCGAAAAACCGCCGCGCCGATTGGTTTAATATTTTTCGGTTTTGTTTTTGTCTGCAAAGCGGTTGTTTCAACCGTCGCTCCGACAACTTTCGATTTCCGTTCAACCGCGCCCGACTTCTTTTTCTCTGTTTTTTTTGTTCTTGCCGCCCTTGCCTGTGCCGCTTTAATCGCCTTTAAAGCGGCATTAATTTTACCGATGTTGACCGCCGATTTGATTTTTTGAATTTCCGCCGGAATTTTCATCGCCGGCGCGATTGTTTCCGGTTTTTTCGTTTGCGGTTTAATCTTCTGGACGGAAACCGCCGAAATTACCGGTTGTTTCGTTAATGTATTTTTTTGTTTTTTTTGTAATGAAACTGCCGGTTCGATTTTTTTCTTTTTAACTTTCGGCTTTGCCGCAACTATAACAGGCGCGGATTTTTTTGCTTTCGCCGCGGTTTTTTTGACTAACACAGCCGAAGCCGCTTTTTTCTTTTCGTTTTTCTTTCCAGACAAAATTGGAGCGGATTTAGACGCTGTGGTTTTCGATTTGGAAACGACGGCAACGGCTTTAACGATATTTTTTTTAAGATTTATTTTTTTAACTATCGGGTCAGATTTTTTAACAACTTTTGTTTTTGTAGTTTTGACCGGCGAAATCGTTTCATTTTTTGCAAGTTTTTGGGCTCGTTTAACGGAAATTATCTGTTCGATTTTCGTATTCTTTACTGCCGGTTTTTCTTTAGCTGCTGCGTGTTTCATATAAGATAGTGTATCAAAGATGAAACAGTTTGCAAGCCGTAAAATCTTAGTTTCCAGCAATAAAAAGATACCTTTGTTCGGACATCGGCATCAGTTTTCTTTGAAATTTTACGCCGTATTTTTCGAGTTCTACGGCAAGAGCGTTTCCGCCGAAGAAGAGCAGAGTGCAATCGTCAGACCATTTAAGAAGTTTCGGCAATTTTTGCGTGAATTTGTCGAGAGCGCGACACGAAACGTAAGAAACATCGGGCTTCGGCAATTCTTCAAACTGACGATTGAAAATTTCGGCGCGAGGCGTTAATTTGCATTCTGCCAAAAATTCGCGCAAAAAATTCGCTTTTTTCAATTTTGATTCAATTAAAACGCCGCGCAAATCTTCGCGCGCAATCAGACAGGGAATCGAGGGCAAACCCGCGCCCGCGCCGACATCGGCTAATTTAGCGTCTTTGGGCAAAAATTCCAAAAGTGTCAGAGATTCCAAAATGTGCCGGACGGCAAATTCTTCGGGCGAACACGGCGCGACCAGATGCAGAAGCGCATTGTGTTTCCGCACAATCTCGTAATAAATGAAAAGTTTTTCGAGAGTTTTTTCGCTTAAAGAGATACCGAATTCTTTTTGATTCGTTTGTAAAGCGTCGGTAAATCGGCTTTGTAAATTTTCCATACAAATCTGGTTATCGGCTTGACAGTCAGATGCCGTTCCAAATATTCCCAAAATTATTTTACGCTTTTTCAGCGTTTTTAATTGTATCGATTGTGCGATTTTTACCTTGACGGGAAGAAATTACGAGTTTTTTACAACGGATATTTTGATTAAAGAAAAAACCAGACGAGAAACGCGGACAAGCCGCCGTTTCCTTCAAAACGTCGGCTTGTTTTTGCCTGTCTTCCCCTGCCCGAACCTATCAAGTTGTCCTATGAGAATTACTATGCGCCGACAACCTTGAGCAATTCTTGAGATGTTAAATATCGAAGTCAGTAACGTAAACCGATACGCGCGAAGCGCGGCGCGGCGATTGTTCTGTTCGGCGTCAAACCGATGTCGTAGCGGTTATTGAAAACATTTTCGACGGCGGCGAAAATCTCGATTTTTTCGCGCAGACGATAAGAGCCGAGCCAGTCCATCGTAAAAAACGGGCGCAGGCGCAGAGTGTTTCGGTCGTCTTCAAACTGCGCGCCGGAAAGCCGCGCCTGCAAACCGAAAGAAAATTTCTTTTGCGGGCGGTAAAAGGCTTGAAAAGTTAATTGCTGTTTGGGAATTTGGGGCAGAAATTTCCCTTCTAAATTTGGATTTGCGGGAAAATCGGCGACGCGCGAATCGACCAGCAGATAACTTGCCGAAAAACGCCAATCGCGGCGCGGCGAAAATTCCGCGTCGAGTTCGATGCCGCGCGTGCGGGTTTTGCCGACGTTTTGCCGTCGGCGCGTGATTAAAGTCGGCGTGGAATTTAGAGTTATGCTGACAACCGGATTTGAAACTTCGGTTAGAAAAATATTCGCGCGCAGATTCAAGCGTCGTGAAAATCCGGTAAAATTCGCGCCCGTTTCATAAGTTGTCGCGCGTTCGGCAAGCAGATTTTCGTTTGCCGTCGTCAAAACATTTCCGACGCGAAAAGCGCGGTAAAGCTCGTTCAAAGTCGGCGCGCGGAAAGATTTGCTGAACGAGCCGAGAACCGAGAAATTATCGTCGATTTGGTAAATCGCGCCGACGCGCGGGCTGAAACTTTGCTGATTTCGGGTCGGGAACACGACGACGGTTGTTTGCCGTGAAATTAGATTTCGGATTGTCGAAAGCGCGTTGAAGTTTTTCCAGTAATCGAGGCGCGCGCCGAAATTTACATTTAATTTTCTGTTGACGCGCCAGAAATCCTGGATGAAAACGCCGCTTGAAAATTCGCGCCCGCCCGCGCCGACGAGCGATGTCGCGCGGTTATTGTTAATTATCGATTCGTCGCTGAAACCGCGAACTTCGCGCGCTTCAGCCGAAGAAGAAACGATGTGATTGCCGAAAGCGCGACTCCAGAAAACATTCGCGCCTTTTGCCTGAGACGGAACGCGCTGGATTCTGGTCAGATTTTCCGTGCTGCGGTCGGCGCTGACGGCGGAAAATGTCTGGTCGTAAACCTGCGCTTCGATTGAGGCGCGAAACTGAAACGAGCCGAATTTATCGTCCGAAAAATCCGCGCCGAAAACTCCTTGCCGAAAATACGTGCGGTTTTTTTGCAAACGTGTTCCATTATCTCGTCGCTCGGCAAATAAATTACCGCGCGCGAAGATTCTCGCATTTTCGTCGAATCTTCGTTCGAGGGTGAGAAAACCGGAATTATGACGGCTGTTCGCCCGTGAATCTGCCGCGCCGCGTTCCTCTTTTGCAATCGGAATGTAACCGGCGGTTTGAAAACTTTCGACCGCCAGCGAAGCGTTCCAGCCGTTTCTGCCGAACGCCGTAAATAAACTGCCGTCAAACGTGTTTTGCGTTCCGGCGGAAGTTTCAAAACTTAGAATCGGTTTGTCCGGTTCGGCGCGTCTCGTCGTTAAATTTACCGCACCGCTCAACGCCGAACTGCCGTAAATCGAGCTTGCGCCGCCGCGCAGAATTTCCGCCGTTTCGATTGCGGCGCGCGGAACGCGATTCCAGTAAGTCCAGCCGCCGAAAGCGTCGTTTAACGAAACATCGTCAAACAAAACCGCCGCGCGCGCCGCGCCGCTGCCGGAGATGCCGCGCAGATTCGCGCCCTGTGTCGTCGGATTCGTCGTCTTGCTCGACGAGCGACGAAAAAGCGTAAATCCGGCGACCTGCCGCAACGCGTCGTCAATCGTCTGCGCCGCCGTCGCTTCCAGAGTTTCACGACTTAGAACGACGACGCTTGCCGGAGTTTCGCTCAATCTCGTTTCCGCGCCCGCGATTGAAACGGTAACTTCCTCGCGCACATCAGCGGGCGGCAAAACTATTTCAAGCGGCGTTTTTAACTCGCTCAGACGCTTTTCAAAAATCGCGAAACCTTTTGCCGAAACACGCAAAATCAAATCGTTTCCGTTGTTCGGGAGAAGCGAAAATTTTCCCTGCGCGTCGCTTTTTGTCCGCGCCAGAATTTTGTTTCCGGCGAAAAGAGATACTTCAGCGTTTTCTACCGGCGCGTTCCGCTCGTCGGAAATCGTGCCGGAAATTGTTTGCGCCGTTGCGGTTAAAGCAAAAAACGAAACCAAAAGAATTAACCGCGCAGACGCGGAAAGACGGAAAAATAATTTGTCGGGAAGTGCGGCTAAAGACAAAAAAATTATATTATTTACAGCCGTTAATTTTAATTTACTGCTCGAAAACTTCATTGATATTGATAAAAAAAATTATAAAAAACGGCGGGCTGAAAACCCGCCGCCGCAAATTTGAAAAACGAATGATTAAACTGCAATTGCCGTTTCAAAATTTATGTTTATTCGGTTTTGTCCGCAAGCGAATTTTTACTTTCCGCGCGGCGGCAAAATTTCATTCATATTATGCACGTCCGGTCGGCGTTGATACATTCCGACGGTTTCGCCTTTGGCAATAACGTGTCCTTTCATCGCGTCGAGCAATGCCTGACGGTTAAAGCCGCTCGGCAGATTCAGCATTGTGTCGAGCGCGAAAACCTGAAAATGATATTTATGCGGCGGGTCTACGCGCGGCGGTTTCGGTCCGTAATAACCGATTTTGCCGGTAACGTTCGCGCCCTGCGCCACGTCTCCGAATCGCTCCGTTTTCATTACATTTTCCGGCAGACTCGTCGTGTTCGGCGAAATATTGGCGACAATCCAATGCGTAACGGGTTTCAGACTCGCGTCCGGATCTTCCATCATCAGGACAAGCGATTTTGCTTCACGCGGAACATTCGACCACGAGATTTCCGGCGATATTTTATCGAAATAATCCGAATATTTGTCGGGAATCATTCCCATATTCGCGAAAGCGCCGGATTTTACGTTGATGACCGATTTGGCATTCGCCGTTTCGGGCAGCAGCATCGAAATATTGTCGCGCGCCATAATCGGCGGCATTCGGTTTTGATTATAACTGACGCGATAAATAATGTTGTTCGTATCATCAGTTACGAGCATTGAGCCGTCGCGCATCATCGCTAAACCCGCTACGCGGGCAAAATGCGCGTCTTTGCCGTCGGGCGCGCCGCCTTTGACCAGAAATCCGGTCAGAAACGGTTCGATGCGCGTCGGATTCCCCGCGCTGTCAAAACGAATCCGCACGACCTCGTAACCGCTCGGCGGAATGCGATTCCACGAACCGCGCATTGCGACGAAAGCGTCGTTTCTATATTCGGCGGGAAACATTGCGCCCGTATTAAAAGCCATCTGCATCGGCGCGG
>JALZOE010000116.1:0-2010 GCA_030857325.1 Acidobacteriota bacterium | reverse complement strand
GCTCTGTCTCGCCCAGTCTTCGTTCGTCAAACCGAGCGGTTTCGGAACTAAATTATGCGGGTTAAGTTTAGCGTTCGCATAAACATAAGCCCAACCGTATTTAGCGCCTTCGACGATTTCGTTCAATTCTTCTTCCTAGTCGTTGTCGCCGAGCACATCGATGCCGTGATCCATTCCGAACATTTTGCCGGAAACCGGATGCCAGCCGAAACCGATTGTATTACGCAAGCCGGAAGCGTAAACCTTACGATTCTGACCGTTCAAATCGGTCGTCAAAATCGTCGCGTTCTCCAAATTCGATTCGTCGCAGGCGTTGCAGGTCGAGCCGACGGTAATATAAATCTTGCCGCCTCTGACGGCTAACGTGCGGTTCGGATGCTGTCCGGCGTCGGGCAAATCGGTAATAATCGTTCGCAGTTCGCCGAGCGTTCCGTCAGCATTTATATCGGCGACGAAAACCTCTTTGACCGTTACGATATACATTTTGCCGCCGTCGATAAAAATGCCGTGCAGTTGTTTTTTCTCCGCCACGACTTTCTGCACGTCCGCCACGCCGTCGCCGTTCGTGTCTTTGAGCATCGTCAAAGTTCCGGGCGCGCGTTGGGACACGTAAATTGTGCCGTCCGGCGCAACGGAGAGCATTCGCGGATTTTCGATTTCCGCAAACTTGGCAATCGAAAATCCGGCGGGCAGCCGCAAAGATTTAATCCGCGCGACGGTCGGCGCAATCGTCGCCGTGTCGTTGTAATTTCCGGTGATTGTCCGCTGCTCGCGCGTCTTCTGCGCCACGACAAAAATCGCGCTCATAGATAAAACGATGAACGCGAAACAAGAAAGACGAAAAATTGTTTTCATAAATTGACCCCTTGAAAATTGATTTAGAAACTTTTCTAAAATTATAACATTTTAGAAATGCGCTGAAAACTGTTTTTCGGTTTTAAGTCAGTTGTTATCTTTACGTTTAATATCTTTTGAGCCTACAATCTTAAGGCGAATTCTTTTGACGTGTTTTTGTGCAAATCTTCTAGAGCCTGTTATGAACTTCAATCCATTAAATCGGCGAATCGCTTGAGCATCAGCACGGCAAATGCCAGAAAATGCAGTCCCGCTAAGGTTTCCGGCAGTCGTTCATAATCTCGTGCCAACCGCCGAAAGCGTGCCGCCCATCCGAAACTCCGCTCAACCACCCACCGGCGCGGCAGCAGCACGAAACCCTTTTTCGCTTCCGTTAACTTGATAACTTCCAGTTTCATGCCGTGTGCGGCGGCTTCCTGAGCCGCCGACTCGCCCGTGTAACCCTGGTCAACATACGCCAACTCGACCGACTCGCCCGTCACTTCCTGCACCTTTGCCGCCAATGCCCCGACCTGCGCCCGATCCTGCTCATTTGCCGGCGTAACAAGCAATGCCAATAAGTTTCCCAACGTATCAACCGCAATATGTGTCTTGTTTCCTTTACGCCTTTTCGCGCCGTCATATTCCGCTCGACCGCCCGATTCCGGCGACGATTGAAGCGTGCGCGAATCGAATATGACCGCCGTTGGTTTTGCCTTTTTGCCTGCCGCAATTCGCAGAACCTCCCGCAAATCATTGACTATCGCTTCAAACACCCCGGCTTTAAGCCATCTTTGCGATTGCTGATAAACCGTAAACCACGGCGGCAGATCATTGGGCATCATCCGCCACGGTGCGCCCGTGCGAATCATCCACCGCAAACCGTTAAAAACTTCGCGCAAACTATGCTCACGCTGCGGCGCAGCCTCACTCATTAAGGTCAAATACGGCGCAACCAACGCCCATTCATCATCAGAAACATCACTCGGATAACCTTTTCGACTCATCCGGTAAATCTATCAAATTCACATTAATAGTTCATAACAGGCTCTAGGATAATGGTCGAGAACGTAATTCGTCATTTGAAAATCTTTCGTATTATCTCGTCGCGGTATCGCAACCGCCGTCGCCGTTTCGGGTTGCGGTTTAACTTGATAGCCGGATTGTACAATTACG
>JALZOE010000538.1 GCA_030857325.1 Acidobacteriota bacterium | reverse complement strand
CTTTTCCGAGCATCGAAGTGCCATTGACCGACAGAATTTTGTCGCCGTAAAGCAATCCGGCGCGGTTTGCCGGTGAGCCGTCAAACGTCGCTCTGATATAAGTTGCGATGACTTTTCCGTTTTCGTCCCGTAAATCGCCGAGCAGCGCGCCGATGCCGAAATACTGCGAACTCTGCCTGGTGCGAAACTGCTCGGCGTCCTTCGAGTCGTAGTAATTCGAGTGCGGGTCGAGCGTTTGCAGCATAGTTTCGTTGACCGATTTAAACAGCTCGTTGTAATCAATCTTGCCGCCTTTGACGTGTTTGTCCTGAATCACGATTAACGCTTCGGCAAAATCCCGTTCGATAGCATCGCCGGTAACGTCTTTTTTTGATTTTGCGGCGGCGGAAATCGCACCGGATGGATTTGATTTAGAAACCGTTTCGGACTGAGAAAAAGCGTTGGTAAAAAGGAAAGCGATAAGAAGCAAAGCGGCGGAAAAAGTAGAACGTAATTTCACTGGAAAATCTCCTTAAATTTTAATGCCGATACGTGTCGAATTGCAGCTAAAATGATAACATTCGTTTGAAGGAAATGCGACGAAAATAGTTGCATCGACAATCTTTATCAATGGACAAAACTTTAAATGAAAGAGCGGTCGAAACGACGAGAGATATTTATAAAACCCGTTACAATAAGGCGGAAGTAATTTTTCTTGCCGGCTCGTTTGTTCGCGGCGAAGAAACGCGGACTTCGGATTTGGATTTAGTTGTAATCTTTAAACAACTTCCCAATCCCTTTCGAGAATCGTTTTATTTTAACGATTTCCCCATCGAAACTTTTGTCCACGACCCGGAAACGCTTAATTTTTTCCTGCAAAATGAATGTCGTCAAGCCTTTTCTCCACTGATGCAGATGATTGACGAAGGAATTGAGATTCCCAAACCGACCGAATTCTCAGCCGATTTGAAAAAACTTGCCGCAAAAATGAAGGAAAGTCTTCATAAAATTTCAAACGAAGAAATCGAAAGAATGCGTTACGGCATTACAAATCTTGTTGACGATATTAAATTTCCGCGCTCGAAATTTGAATTGACGGCTACGGGAACTGCTTTGTATTCAGCTTTGTCGGATTTTTATTTGCTTGTAAACGAGCTATGGCTGGCAGAACACAAAACGATTCCGCGCATCTTAGAACAGAAAAATCCCGAATGGCAAAACCAATTCTGTCTCGCCTTTGAGGATTTATTCGTAAATGGTAAAAGTGAAAAGGTTATTTTACTGGCTGAAGACCTGCTTCAACCTTACGGCGGATTTCTTTTTGACGGTTATAGAAATGACGCGCCGAAAATAATAGAAAACCGATAGAATAATAATGTCTCATTTATTAGAAGTTAAAAATCTGCAAACGCATTTTCCGACACGCGCCGGAGTTGTCAAAGCGGTCAACGATGTCAGTTTTCACATCGACGCGGGCGAGCTTGTCGGGTTAGTCGGCGAATCGGGCAGCGGAAAATCGATAACCGCGCTGTCGATAATGCGGCTTCTCGCGCCGCCCGGAAAAATTGTCGGCGGCGAAATCAGCTTTAAGGGCGAAAATCTATTGCAGTTCGGCGACGAGCGGATGCGCGAGCTTCGCGGCAACGACATTGCGATGATTTTTCAAGACCCGATGACTTCCTTAAATCCGGTTTACACAATCGGCGAACAGATTGCCGAAGCTCTGCGCCTGCACCGCAAACTAAATAAAACTGACGCCTGGAACACGGCAATCGAAGCGTTAAACGAAGTTTCGATACCGGACGCGGCACGACGCATCAAGGATTATCCGCACCAGCTTTCGGGCGGAATGCGCCAGCGCGTAATGATTGCGATGGCGCTCGCCTGCAATCCCGAACTGCTTATCGCCGACGAGCCGACGACGGCGCTCGACGTTACGATTCAAGCGCAGATTTTGGAATTGCTCGACGAATTGAGAAAAACGCGCCAACTAGCTATTTTACTGATTACGCACGATTTGGGCGTCGTCGCCGAAGTCGCCGACCGCGTGTGCGTGATGTATACGGGCAGAGTCGTCGAAGAAGCGAACGTCGATGAAATTTTCGCCGCGCCGAAACATCCATACACGCAGGGCTTACTGCGTTCCGTTCCGAAATTAACCGAAATCGGCGCGGCGAAAGTAACGCGCCTGCAAACGATTGAAGGAACTGTGCCGAGTCCGGCGAATCTACCCGACGGCTGTCATTTCGCGCCGCGCTGTCCGCACCGTTTCGACCGCTGCACGCACGACCCGATGCCGCTTTTTATTCTGGAAAACGACGTGAAAGCGCGCTGTGTTTTATATGAAGGAAAAGATTTTGAAAGGCAAAAAGGCGCTTCTGCGTCCGCTGAAGTTTGACGATTTCGCGGAATTTACGCGGGCGAGCAAGTCGAGCCGTAAGTTTCATCACAATCTGGCTTCGCCGCCGACAGACCAAAAAGGTTTTGACGAACTTCTTGCTCGTAACGAAAAAGC
>JALZOE010000007.1 GCA_030857325.1 Acidobacteriota bacterium | reverse complement strand
GTGTTTGTCCGCATTTTATTTTTCTTTCGGCAAAAATATTTCAAAAGTCGTCCCTTTTTCCTTCTCGCTTTTAACCGTTATTTTCCCGCCTGTTTTTTCAACCGCGTCTTTTACCGCGTCGAGTCCGACGCCGCGACCGGAGATTTCCGTCAATTTTTCGGCGGTCGAAAATTCCGGCGCGAAAATCAAATCGCGCAGCGCTTGTTCCGGTAAATTTTCGTTCGTTTGAATCAGATTTTTTTCAATCGCTTTGGCTCTGATTTTTTCCGCGTCAATTCCGCGCCCGTCGTCCGAAACCTTTAAATAAAGAGTGTCCGCGTCGCTCGAAAATTGAATTTTTATCCGGGCGCGGGCTTTTTTGTTTTGCGCGATTCGCTCCGACGGCATCTCGACGCCGTGGTCGATTGCGTTGCGAACGAGATGGAGAAGAAGCTCGAAAACGATTTTTAAAAGACGCGGCGAAATTTCGATTTTATCGGCTGTTATCTTGTCCGAAATTTCAAAATCGATTTGCTTGCCGAGCTGTTTTGCAAGATTTTCGCCGCGTGCGGCGGATTGTTCGATAACGCCGCGCAAATCGTTTGAAAAATTCTTCGGCGCGGTTTGAAAAACGATTTCGGCAGAATACTTTTCGGCGATTCGCTCGATATTCGCACGATTTTGCGAGGTCGTCGCTAAAATTTGAAAACCGATTTTAGCCTGAATATTAGATTTCGCGCCCGGAAACGTTGCGACGATTTCGCATTTTTCGCTTAAAACTTCGCGGAAGTTCGTCAAACCGTCGGCAAAATTTGTTAAATCGAAACTGATTTCGAGACAGAAAAGTTTTTTTCCCGCACGCAAATCCGAATCGACCACGTTTTTTTCGCGGCTCGACAGTTGAGAAACGATTTCGCGGGGAATTTCACTCAAAAATGTTTCCGAATCTTTCTCAACAAGCGCGACGACGCGAATTTTTTCGGCGAACGCCGACGGAATTTCAAAATCCTTCTGCTCGAAAGTTTGTTTTAGTAATTGCAAGCCGTCGAGAAAAAACGATTTGCGGTTCTCGGTCGCGGAAATTTGGCGGTTTTCGTCCGTAGAAAGAAGATTTTCAAGTTCGTGCGCGAGTTTGCCGGAGACGGGAAAACCGAACGTCTGCGCCGTTCCTTTGATTGTGTGCAGAGTGCGGAACGCTTCGCGGCGGAAATTTTCGGAAAAAACTTCCGATTCATTTTCGTTTTGCAGTCGGAGAATTAGATTTTCGAGAGTTTCGATTGATTGGTTGAGAAAATCCTGCTGTAAATTGTTCATCGCTTTTCAACCGAAAAAGTTTTATAACGATGAAGCGCGGATTTTTTCCGAGAGATTTTCGTCCGTGTCTTCAGCCGTTTTTTTTACCGGATTTTTTTCGAGGTCGTGTTTAACGGCGTCGAGAATGCCATTGATAAATTGAGTGGCTTCAAAAGTCGAGAAGCGGCGCGCGATTTCGAGCGCTTCGTTGATGACGACCGTGTGCGGCGTTTCGGTGAAAAGAAATTCGTAAACGGCGAGGCGCAGCACGTTTCTATCGACAATCGCCATTCGCTCAATGCGCCAGTGTTCGGCGCGCGTGCGGATTGTGGCGTCAACGGTTTCGACTTCGCGCAGAGTTCCGAGCGTCAGATTGTCGGCAAATTCGCGCGTCGCTTCATCTAAATTCGCTTCGCCCAAATCGTCCCAGTAACTGCGCGCTAAAAAAGCGCCGGACGTTTTAGCGACATCCGCCGCAAACAACATCTGCAACGCGCATTCACGCGCTTTACGCCTTGCTCCCATAAATTTCCAATCCTAACTTTTCAAACGACGTGCGGGAAAACTTTTTCCTTGCCGATGTTTTCGCCGTCGTCCATTGTTTTATACAAATTAACGAGTTCGACAGCCGACATTGCCGCGTCAAATCCTTTGTTTCCGGCTTTTACGCCGACGCGATTGATTGCCTGTTCGAGCGTTTCGGTCGTAACGACGCCGAAAATAACCGGAACGCCCGTCTGCATCGAAACCTGCCCGATGCCTTTTGCCGCTTCGCCCGCAACGTAATCGAAATGCGGCGTTTCGCCGCGAATAACCGTTCCTAAACAAATAACGGCGTCGAATCTGCCGCTGTTGGCGACTTTCTGCGCGGTTAAAGGCAGTTCAAACGAGCCGGGAACTTTGAAAACTTCAACCGATTTTTCGTCCGCGCCTAATCGTTCGAGTGCGTCAAGCGCGCCTTCGGTCAGCTTCGCCGTTAAAAAATCGTTCCACCGCGAAGCGATTATCGCAAAGCGAAAGCCGGCGGCGGTCAATAATCCCTGATGAACTTTGGGCTGCAAAATTTTTCTCCTTCAAACAAAGCGTCAACCGCTGATTTCTTAGTATAGAGATTGTCAAACGCGATTGACAAGTTAAAAAACCGGAAAGAATTTTCCAGATTTCAAACTAAAAACTTATTCCGCCGCCGGTTCTTCGCGCCGGATTTTTGTTATTTCCGAAAACGAAAGCTCGCGTTTGACGATTAAAATCAGCCCGACCGCCGTCCAGAAAAGTATTCTTCCCTTGCGGATAATCGCCACGGTTACGCCGACGCCCGCGCCTAAAGCAAGCGTTTCGGAGACAAACTGCGCGCCCGCTTCGTCAACGCCGACGAGAAACGGAATCAACTTAAAGACGATTGTAATGGCGCGGCTGATAGATTCGAGCAGAAACGACGTGTAAACGCTTGTCGCAACTTCACTTATCCGACTTAAAATAAACCAGACTTCAAAAATCCCGATTAAATGATAAGTGATTTGAAATAAAATTATCGGCGCGAAACGGCGCGGATATTGGCGGTAAAATCCGTAAATAAGCCCTTCAAACTGCCGCACCTGCGCGCGTCCCGATTCGAGAAATTTTGTGCCGACGCCTCGATTATAAAGCCAATTGCACAAGTTGCTCGCCCAGTGCCATTGGCGAACAATCATTAAAACGCCGACGGTTATCAGCAAAAAAATAATCGCTATCAGAGTGTCGATTGTCCAAATCCAGCCTTGCGCCAAATCGAAGCTGCGGAGAAAAGCGAACGCGCCCAGACAGACAAAAAGTCCGGTGATAAAAGAATAAAAAAGATTTTCAGTCGCAATTGACGAAAAACCGACGACGAGCGGCACGCGTTTTTTAACCGCGACGGCTTTTGCCGTGCCGCTGACCAGAATGCCGAGCGGAATCAAACTGCTTAAGGCTTCGCCGATAATAACAGCGGGCAAGGTATCGCGCACGTCGAGTTTATAAGGCTCGGATACGGAAAGCGACCAGGCGGCGGCGCGAACCGTAATTCGCAACAAATAAAGAAACTGAATAAAAAGAAATCCACCGAAGCCGATTTTGACGATACCCGCGACAATATCTTCCAAACCGACCGAGTAAATAAAATAGGTGAACAGCGCCGCGCCCAGAACGGTGAAAACTACGGCGACGATTTTCAAACGATTTAAGTTTTTTTGCGAATTACGATTGTCGTCTGTAGTTATCGGGTTTTGAGTATTTGTATCGAGGTTCACTTCTTCTTTGCCTTTTACCGCGCGCGCCGATTAAAATGTTAGTTCATTTACTTTTTAAAAACAAAATCAAAGGAATTTATTATGAACGCTACGGCAATGGAAAAAGAAATTTTGAATCCCGCTTTAACTCAGCTTTCCGAAGAGGAAGAACTTTTTCGCGCTTCGGTCAGAGAATTTGCGATGGGCGAAGTGCGCCCGCGTGTCGAGAAAATGGAACACGAAAGCAAATTAGACAGAGATTTAATCAAGCAGTGTTTTGAACTCGGTTTAATGGCAATCGAAACGCCCGAAGAATACGGCGGCGCGGGTTCGTCGTTTTTCAACGCGATTCTGGCAATCGAAGAATTGGCGCGTGTCGATGCTTCGACATCTGTTTTCGTTGACGTGCAGAACACGCTGGTTACGAACGCGATTATCCGCTGGGGCAACGACGAGTTGAAAAAGAAATATCTGCCGCAGATGGCTGAATCGAAAGTCGGAGCTTACGCTTTAAGTGAAGCGAGTTCCGGTTCGGACGCTTTTGCTTTGAAAACGAAAGCGGTCGATAAAGGCGATTTTTACGAAATATCGGGGCAAAAACTCTGGATTACAAACGGCAACGAAGCCGAAATTTTTATCGTTTTTGCGACAATCGACGCATCGGCGGGTTATAAAGGAATAACCGCATTCGTTGTCGAAAAAGAATTTGAAGGTTTTTCAGTCGGTAAAAAAGAAGACAAATTAGGAATTCGCGCATCTTCGACAACCGAATTGATTTTAGATTCGTGCAAAGTTCCGAAAGAAAACGTTTTAGGCGAAGTCGGCAAAGGCTACAAAGTTTCAATCGAAACATTAAACGAAGGCAGAATCGGCATCGGCGCGCAGATGGTCGGCATCGCGCAGGGCGCGTTTGACGCCGCGATTGCTTACACGAACGAGCGCGAGCAGTTCGGTAAAAAAATCTCCGATTTTCAAGCCGTCCAATTTCAATTAGCGGAAATGGCGATTGATTTGGAAGCGGCGCGATTGCTGGTTTACAACGCGGCGCGCTTGAAGGACGCCGGAAAACCTTTCTTAAAAGAAGCGGCGATGGCGAAAGTTTATTCGTCGCGCGTGGCGGAAAAAATATCGTCAAAAGCCATCGAGCTTTTCGGCGGTTACGGATATGTCAAAGATTACCCGGTCGAAAAATTCTGGCGCGACTCGAAAATCGGCGCGATTTACGAAGGAACGACCAATATGCAGTTGGCGACGATTGCCAAATTGATTACGAGCGGAAAATAAATTTTTTCAGCCGCGAACAAACACGAAAGAACACGAATATAAAATCTACGACAAAATCGCATCTATCATTGATAAAAGGTTTGCCGAATGGAAAGAGGGAAATGGATAATCTGAAAAACTCAAGCGTTACCTATTTTCCGCTTTCCATTTTCCACTATCATCTGTGTTAATCTGTCGCTAAAATTTTTATAAAAATATGCAAAACAGAATCGAAGTTTTCAAACAAATGCTCGAAGTCGACCCGGCAAACGCAATGGTTTTGTTCGGTCTGGCGAACGAATATCAAAAGGCGGAAGATTGGCACAAGACAATCGAAACGCTTGAGGATTATCTGACTAAAGCGGACGACGAAGGCGCGGCTTACGGAATGCTGGCAAAGGCTTACGAGCGAATCGGACAGCCGGATGAAGCGAAAAAGATTTACGAAAAAGGCATCGAAGTGTCTGTCGCGCACGGTCATCCGACGATGGCGAACGATTACCGGATGACGCTCGACCTCGATTACGCCGAATAATAAATCGGCAAATTATTTAACCGCGGATAAACGCGGGTTTTTGTTTGATTTCACAAGTCTTGCTTTACGCGCCGTTTTTTAATTGGAAATTTTAATTGGAAATATGAAACTATCCAAACTTTTTTCGCTTTTGTTTTCCGTGTTCTTTTTTGCGAGTTTCTCTTTCGCGCAAAGAGATTTGGGCGCGCGTCCGACTGAAACCGGCGGCGTTTTAATTTACGAGCAGGCGGCGTATGACGTGAAGAATTACGACATAACTTTGCGTGTCAATCCGGCGGAAAAATCAATCGCGGGCGAAACAATCGTAACGGCGAAAATCGTTCAGCCGACGGCTTGGTTTGTCCTTGATTTGGACACGCCTTTGACGGTTGCGGAAGCTTCGGAAATCGAAAACGGCAAGACGAAAAATTTACCGTTCGAGCGGCGCGGCGGGCGAATCTGGATAAAGTTTCCGCAGTCGAAACAGCCGGACGAAACGGTTTCGGTGCGTGTGAAATACGCGGGCGTTCCGCGTGTCGCGCCGCGCGCGCCGTGGGTCGGCGGTTTCGTCTGGTCGAAAACGGCGAGCGGCGAAGATTGGATTGCCGTCGCGTGTCAGAACGACGGGGCGGACGTGTGGTTTCCGTCGAAAGACCACCCGTCGGACGAAGCCGATACCGTCGGCTTGCATATCACAGTTCCCGAAAATCTTTACGCCGCGCTCAACGGCAAACTGCAAAATATTAAACAAAACGACGACAAGACGAAAACTTATAATTGGTTTGTTTCCAACACGATAAACAATTACGTTATCACGCTGAACATCGCGCCGTATAAAATTATCGAAGACAAAATGAAATCGGTTACGGGCGAGACGATACCGATATTTTTCTACGTTTTGCCGGAACATTTCGATAAAGGCGCGGGTTTAATCGCGCAATTTAAAGATTTCGTCAGATTTTTCGAGGAAAAACTCGGACCATATCCGTTTCGTTCGGAAAAGCTCGGTATCGCCGAAACGCCTTACTTGGGAATGGAACATTCGACGATTATCGCTTACGGCAACAATTTCAAAAACAATCAGGACGGTTTTGACGGCTTGCTGTTTCACGAACTCGGTCACGAATGGTGGGGAAACCTGGTAACGGCTTCCGACTGGCGCGATTTTTGGATTCACGAAGGTTTTCAGTCATTTATGGACGAGCTTTACGTCGAAAAATTAAAAGGACGCGACGTTTATCTCGAACGAATGGCGGCGCGAATGAAAAAAACGCGCAATATGCAGGCGGTCGCGCCGCGCGAGCCGAAAATCGCGTATCAGGTTTATATGAGCGAGCCTGATTACCTTAAAAGCGACGGCGACATTTACGGCAAAGGTGCGGTCGTTCTGCACACGCTTCGCTACTTAATCGGCGACGCGGCGTTTTTTCGCGCTCTGCGGCGAATGGCTTATCCGACGAAAGAAATGGAAGAACTGACGAACGGAAAACAGACGCGGCTTGTTACGACCGACGATTTTCTGACAATCGCCGAAGCGGAATCGGGAATGCGGCTCGATTGGTTTTTCGAGGTTTATCTGCGCCAGCCGAAACTGCCGAAAATTGTTACGGAAACAAAAGGCAATCAAATGATTCTGCGTTGGGACGCGCCGAACAATCTGCCGTTTCCGATGCCGGTTGATGTTGAGGTAAGCGGCAAAACGCAGCGTGTTGAGATGAAGAACGGAACGGCAGCGATTAATTTCGACGGCAAAAACGCGCCTTTGATTGACCCGAAAAGTTTGATTTTAAAGGCTGAATAAAAAATAGAAAATTTATTCGATTCGTTTGAGCGTAAGATGAACTCAGAAAGCGTCTTGCGCTCAAAATACGTTCCGCGCTGGAAAAAATCACCTTCAAGCGTTTAATATAGTATGCGAATCGAGAATAGAAATTTCTACAATGAAATTAAAAAGCGAATAGCCGGAGCGCGGGCATCTTGCCCGCAATGAGCGCCAAAAGCGCGAACAATCTACATTAACCAAATCGTCGCGTGTCATAAAACTTTTTACGCCGCGCGAGCGGCATTTGCGGGCAGAATGCCCGCGCTCCCGGAAGGCTCGAAAATTTGTTTCACATTAGTTTATTCGTCTATCAAAATACGTTATTTAATTGGAAAGTTATAAAAATGGCAACAGCAACCAAAAAAGCCGACAAAACGGCGAAAACAAACGGCAATAATAAAAAAGAGGCTTCAAATAAAGTAAAAAGCGCGGCGAAAAACAACGACGCGAAAATTTTAATTAAACCCGAAGGCTCAATCGGCGACGGCGAACTCGACCACGATACGGCGCAGAAAACCGCAAAAGCCGTCGAACCGAAAAAACCGCGAAACACCGTCAAACCACAGTCAGCGGCGCAGGTTACGGCGCGCAAACAGGATTACGCCGGTTTGGACGCCGTAACTTTGGTCAAACTTTACCGCACGATGTATATGTCGCGGCGGATTGACGACAAGGAAATTCAGTTAAAAGGTCAGAATAAAATCTTTTTTCAGATTTCGGGCGCGGGACACGAAGCCGTGCTTGTCGGCGCGGCGCTGGCGATGAAACCGGCTTACGATTGGTTTTTTCCGTATTATCGAGACCGCGCTTTGATGCTCGGACTCGGAATGACGGCGCAGGAAATGCTTTTTTCGTCGGTCGGCGCGGAAGCCGACCCGAATTCGCACGGGCGGCAGATGCCTTCGCACTGGGGACACAAGGATTTGAATGTTCCGTCGCAGTCTTCCTGCACCGGCACGCAGGCTTTGCACGCGGTCGGCGCGGCGGAAGCATCGTATCGCGCTTCGCTTGTTCAGGATTTGCAGTCGGTCGTTACCGGATTTAAAGGCGATGAAGTCGTTTATATGTCGGTCGGCGACGGCACGACGAGCGAAGGCGAATACTGGGAAGCGCTGAACACGGCTTGCAATTTGAAACTGCCGGTGATTTTCGTCGTCGAAGACAACGGCTACGCCATCAGCGTTCCGGTCGAAGTCGGCACGGCGGGCGGCGATATTTCCGCGCTGGTTTCGGGTTTTCCGAATCTTTATATGCAGAAATGCGACGGCACGAACGCGCTCGAATCTTACGAAACATTTAAAAAAGCCGTCAAATACTGCCGCGAGCGCAAAGGTCCGGCGTTCGTTCACGCCAAAGTTATTCGCCCGTATTCGCATTCGCTTTCGGACGACGAGAAAAATTATCGTCCCGACGAAGAACGCGAAGCGGACGCGGCGATTGACCCGATTAAAACTTTCGCCGAATTTCTGATGACCGAAGGCATCGCGTCGTCGGAAGATTTGGAAAAGCTGCGTAAGGATGTCGATGCGGAAGTCAACGAAGCTGCCGACATTGCGATAAACACTCCGCAGCCCGCGCCCGAAAGCGCGCTGCGAAATGTTTATTCACCGGACGTTGACCCGACATCGAAAGATTTCGACACCGAAGAAGGCGCGGAATTATCCGGCAACGCCGGAACGATGGTTGACCTTATCAACCGCTGTATGCACGAAGAAATGGAACGCGACGTTTCAATAGTCGTTTTCGGCGAAGACGTGGCGGACGTGTCCCGCGAAGAATATCTCGAACAGGTCAAAGGCAAAGGCGGCGTATTCAAAGTTACCGCCAATTTGCAGAGAAAATTCGGTTCGGCTCGCGTTTTCAATTCGCCGCTAGCCGAAGCGAATATCGTCGGACGCGCCGTAGGAATGGCGATTCGCGGAATTAAACCCGTCGTCGAGATTCAGTTTTTCGATTATATTTTCCCGGCGTATCACCAAATCAGAAACGAAGTCGCCGTAACGCGCTGGCGTTCGGACGGCGACACGAAATGCCCGATGGTAATGCGCGTCCCCGTCGGCGGATATTTAAAAGGCGGCGCGGTTTACCATTCGCAGTCGGGAACGACGATTTTCGCGCACACGCCCGGAATCCGAATTGTTTACCCGTCAACCGCGCTCGACGCCAACGGATTGCTGCGAACTTCGATTCGGTGCGACGACCCGGTTTTGTTTCTCGAACACAAACATCTTTATCGTCAGGTTTACAACAAATCGCAGTATCCGTCGCCGGAATTTATGATTCCGTTCGGCAAAGCGAAAGTCGTCCGCGAAGGAACAGACGTAACAATCGTAACTTACGGCGCACTCGTTCAGCGTTCATTTGAAGCGGCGAAAAGATTAGAAAAACAAGGCGTGTCGGTCGAATTGATAGATTTACGCACACTCGTTCCATACGATTGGGAGCGAATCGCCGAATCGGTAAGGAAAACAAACCGTGTCCTCGTCGCCCACGAAGACCCGATTTCCTACGGCTACGGCGCGGAAATCGCCGCCCGAATCGGAGACGAGCTTTTTGAATATCTCGACGCGCCGGTCAAGCGCGTCGGCGCAACCGATACGTTCGTCGCCTACGCGCCGCAGGTCGAAGATTTCATTCTGCCGCAGATTGACGATGTTGAAAAAGCCGTAACGGAATTAATGAAATATTAATTTTTCATTTACAAGCGGGAGAAATTAGCCACGAATTACGCGAATAACACGAATTATTTTATTTCATTTATTCGTGTTATTCGCGTAATTCGTGGCTAATTTTCTTACATCAATTTATTTAATTCGGTAAATTCCGACCGCCAATCTTTCAGCGAAACCTTCCCGCACAAGCGCCTGATTAGCAAGTCCGGCTTCCCTACGCGTTAAACCCAATGCTCTGGCAAATTCGCCGCGCGTCGTCGTGCCGGACATTTGCAGAAAGGCGCGGGCGAGTTCTTTAACCGCGTCGGCGCGGGCGACTTTTTTTGACAATTGTTTCGGGAAACGCGCTTCGGCTAACGTCCAGATGTAAGTAAATGTCGGGTGATAAAGACATTCCTGCGGCACGACTTTCATTGCGCGCTGCAACTGGTCTAACGCTTTGGTTAAATTTTGGCGCGTTTCGATTTTGGTTTCAGCGCGCAAATCCGACGTTCCCATTTCATATTCTTTACGCAAAACTTTCAAAACTTTGTTTGCATCTTCAGAAAAAAATTCTTTTTCCTGTTTTTTCGGAACGCCCCAAATCGCATTGAAACATGAAACGAGGCGCGGCGCGACGAACATCGCGCGACCTTTGCACAGTTTCGAGTAATAAACGCGCCCGCGCCGCATCGTTTCGTCTTTGAGCGTCCACGTCAAAGCCATTTCGTAATCTTTCTGCACATTGCGCGGCGAAAAAACGTCGCGCCTGCCGCAGACGGCAATGTAAACGCTCGGCAAATTAGTGCGCGAATCGGTCAGCGCCAGACAAAAGCCCAAATCTTCGACAAATGTTTCGACCGCCTGCGCGGTTTCGATTTTTAAGATTTCCTCGCGCCGCCATTTTTTGTCCCGAAATTGTTCGATTTTTTCGGGCGAAAGTATTATTTTGCTCACGGTAAAAATTTATAAAACAGCGGATATTTATATGGCGTTTCAATTTGATTTTATATTTGTTTCGTTTATTTGAATAACGCGCTCACAAAAAAGTTTCCAACTTTTTAGCTTTAAACTTTTTCGCTTCCCGGCGCATCTATTGGTTAGTTTAAAAAGCAATCAATCAAAGAAAAACAAAGAAAAATGAAAAGAACAAAAATTATTTTATTCGCAGCTCTGGTTTTATGTTTTTCGGCGTTCGGCGCGTTTGCCCAAAACGCAAATATCGTCAAAAAAGATTTGAGCCAAACCGAGATTGACCGTATCGTTAAAACCTTTACCGGAAAAGAAGCCGAGTTTCGCGGCGCGCTGACCAATTACGTTTTCAACCGCACCGCGACCATTCAGACAATCGGAATGGGCGGACAAGTTACCGGAATGTTTCGGCGCGATTCGTTTATGAATCTGACGCCGGACGGCAATCGATTCGAGAAAATTCTTTTTGCGCCGATGCCGACTTTGACGGAAATCAATGTTACGCCGCAGGATTTGGAAGATTTGGGCGGCATAAATCCGTTTGCTTTAGAACCTTCCGCCGTTTCTCAATACAACTTTACTTACGTCGGTAAAGAGAAAATCGACGAGTTGAATTTGTATGTTTTCGACGTTACGCCGAAGGTTTTGCCGAATCCGAAAAAGTCGAAACTGCGGCTTTTCAGCGGCAGAGTTTGGGTTGACGACGGCGATTTGCAGATTGTTAAATCGAAAGGCAAAGCCGTTCCCGAAGATAAAAACAACAAATATCCAATTGTCGAAACGTGGCGCGAAAATGTTGACGGAAAATACTGGTTTCCGGCATATTCGAGTTCGGACGACGAACTTGTTTTCGACAGCGGGCAAGCCGTAAAGCTCCGTATGCGCGTTAAATACACCGATTACAAACAAGGAAAATCCGATGTCAGAGTTTTGGACGACGACGAGCCGGTCATAGACGAAACGCCGAGTCCGACGACGAAAAAACCTTAAAACAACGGATAATGGAAAATAAAAAGATACGCTTTAATTTTCCATTATCCGTTTTTCATTACCTCGAACCATCTTGTGATAGAATTTTCTTTAGAAAAATCTTTTCTTTTTCGTAAATAATTAAATCTGGAGTTCGCCAAAATGCCGCATTTTCGTTTTTTTCGGACGGTTGTTTCGCTTCTTTTTTTCGGTTCGATGTGTTTTGTTTTCGGGGCGCAGGCGCAAACCGTTCCAAGTCCGCAGACGGTTTTAGGATTTCATCCGACGAGTGATAAAACAATCGCCGATTGGCGGCAGATTACCGATTATTTCCAAAAACTTGCCAGGGCGAGCAATCGCGTCAAAGTCGAAGAAATTGGCAGAACGACGCTCGGAAAACCTTTGATTGTCGCGTTTATCAGCGCACCGGAAAATATCAAAAATCTCGAAAAGTATAAACAAATCAGTCAGAAACTCGCCGACCCGCGCACAATTAAAAATCCCGCCGAACTGGAAAATTTAATCAAAAATGGAAAAACGATTGTTTCGATTTCCTGCTCGATTCACTCGACCGAAATCGTCGCCTCGCAGATGTCGATGAATCTCGCTTACGAACTGGCAAACGCCAGAGACGCCGAGACGCTCGAAATCTTAAACAACACGATTTTGCTTTTGATTCCTTCGTCGAATCCCGACGGAATCGACATCGTGGCAAATTGGTATCGAAAAAATTTAGGCTCAAAATTTGAAGGCGCGTCGCCGCCGGAGCTTTATCATCATTACGCCGGACACGACAACAACCGCGATTGGTTTATGCTCAATCTGAAGGAATCGCAAGCGATTACGCGCTTTTACTGGCGCGAATGGTTTCCGCAGATTGTTTATGACGTTCACCAGCAAGGGCAGAATTCTTCGCGCTTTGTCATCCCGCCGTTTTTCGACCCGCCGAATCCGCGTGTTTCGCCGCTTATCCTGCGCGAGGTCGGTTTAATCGGCTACAAAATGGCGGCTGATTTACAGGCGAAAAACGTTGCCGGGGTTGCGACCAACTCGGCTTACGATACGTGGTGGCACGGCGGTTTTCGTTCCGCGCCGTATTATCACAATTCAATCGGCATCTTGTCCGAAGCGGCGAGCGCCAATCTGATGTCGCCGGTAACGATTACCGAAGCGGATTTGAAACGTAATCGCGGCACGCGCGGTCTGGCTTCGCCGCTTGAAACGGCGACGAATTTCCCCGTCGCGTGGCGCGGCGGCGTGTGGCGTCCGAGCGACATTGCCGAACTCGAAATGACCGCATCCCGCGCTCTTTTGGAAATGGCGGCAAAGTTTCGCCCGCGCTATCTGCGTAATTTTTACGAACTCGGCAAATCGAATTTAGAGCCACAGACGAACGAACCGCAGGCGTTCATCATTCCCGCCGGACAGCCGAATCAGGAAACCGTATCGCGTTTTCTGGAAATTCTGATGGCGCAGGGAATGGAAATTCACCGGATGACGCGCGAGCTTGAAATGTCTCTGAACGCAAACAAACCGGGCGATTTCGGCGAAGTTCCTTTGAACAGTTTCGTCGTTTTCGTCAATCAGCCGCAGAAAAACAATGTTTTGAGCTTATTTGAAAAACAGGTTTACCCGCAGAGATTAAATGCCAACGGCGAAGCCGAAGTCCCTTACGATGTCGCGGGTTGGACGCTGCCGCTGCAAATGGGCGTCGAAACCGTCGCGGCGCGGCAGATAAAAGATTTAGGTCAGTATCAAAATACGCTGAAAAAATTATCGAACGTCAACGAAGCCAGACAAATATTAAATCTTTCGCCGAACACCGAAGCGTTTGCAAAAATGCCGAACCCGCTCAGAACAAATCCGCGAATCGGTCTGTATAAAGGATTTACGGCTTCGATGGACGAAGGCTGGACGCGGCTCGTTTTCGACAATTTCCAGATTCCTTACGCTTCGATTTCCGACGCCGATTTTCGCGGCAACAATTTAAATTTCGATACGATAATTTTGCCGTCGCAAGGCGAGCGCGATATTGTCGAAGGCTTGCGAAAAGAAAATTACCCGGAACAATACACGGGCGGAATTACCGAAAAAGGCGTCGAAAATTTGAGAAAATTCGTCGAGAACGGCGGAAATTTAATCTGCTTTGACGACGCGTGCGAGATGCTGATAAACCGTTTTAAATTGCCGGTGAAAAATGTTTTGAACGGCTTGAAACGCAGTGAATTTTATAATCCGGGTTCGGTTGTAAAATTAGAAGTCGATACGAAAAATCCGCTGGCGAGAAACTTAAAAAAAGAGACGGCGGCTTATTTTACCAACAGCGCGGCGTATGAAATCACCGACAATTCAAAAGTTAAATCGGTTGCCGAATACGCGAAAAAAGATTCGCTTCTGTCGGGCTGGACGCTGGGCGAAAAATATATGAACGGCAAAACGGCGCTCGCGCAGGCAAATTACGGCAAAGGAAAAATCGTCCTTTTCGCCTTTCGCCCGCAGCATCGCGGACAGACTTTCGGAACTTTTCCGTTTATTTTCAACGCGCTTGAAAAATAAAAAAGAATTAGCCACGAACAAACACGAAAAAGCGCGAACAAGAATTTAATCTGATTTTTTGTTTTACTTTTTCGTGTTCTTTCGTGTCTGTTCGTGGCAAAATTAATCTTATGAAAGCAGAAACACAATGCGTTAAAAGCAATCTCGGCTTGGTCTGCATTACAAATTCCGAAGAAGTTCGCTATAAAACCGTTACGCGCAAACGGCTTTTGTCGTTTGACGAAGCGACGCAGGCGGAAATGTTAAAGACGATTTACGCCGAAAATATCGAGAGACTGAAAAAAGCCGTCGTTTTTTGCGATACAAACGATATTCGCCTTTACCGGATGACTTCGGGACTTTTTCCTTTCTCGGACGAACCGTTCGGCGCGGAAATCCTTGACGATTTTGCCGCGCCGCTCGGCGAAATCGGGCGCGACGTTTTGCAAAAAGACATTAGACTCGTGCTTCATCCAGACCAGTTTGTCGTTTTGAGTTCCGATTCGGAAAGCGTCATCGCCAACAGCGTGAAAATTTTGAAAATGCACGCCCGCACAATGGATTTGTTGGAGCAGCCGCGCTCGGAATGGGCAGTGATGAATATTCACGGCGGCAAAGGCGACCGCATCGATAAATTAGTGGATTCGATTGGAGAACTGCCTGAAGAAATTCGCTCGCGCGTCTGTTTTGAAAACGACGAATTTTCATATAGCTCGGCGCAAATTTTGGAAGTCTGCCGCCGCGCTTCCGTGCCGTTCGTCTTCGACGCGCATCATCACATTTGCCGCGAAAAATTGGACAGCTACAACGACGCGAGCGTAACGGAAACTTTTTGGGCGGCGCGTGAAACGTGGAAAAATCCCGCAAACCAGCTTGTCCATATCTCGAACGGGCGCGATAAATTTCAAGACCGCGCGCATCACGATTTGATTTTCGATATGCCGGACGTTTTTCGCTTTGCGCCGTGGATTGAAATCGAAGCCAAACACAAGGAAATCGCCATCGCCAAACTGCAAACCGAATGGCTTAAATCTTTATAATTTTATTCGTCGTCGGAGGCTTTTCGCTTCAAATCTCTTGTCGAAGGAAACTCTTGGCGGCAGTTTTGAACGGCGAGAATGTAGATACGATTTTCAATTTCGTCAAAATCATAAATCACTCGATACCTGCTTTTGACGATTATCTGCCGATAACCTTTAAGCGATTGAAAACGGCTGTCGATTTTCGCTCCCATTTCAGGAAATTTCGGCAGTAAATCGACCCGGTGAATAATTTCAAAAGCGATTGCCTGCGGAAGAGTTTCCAAAACCAGAAACGCCCGCGATGCCCATTCAATCCGAATCATTATTCTTTGAAATTCAACCGTTTTTTTACTTCCGTGTGCGAGACGGTTTTGCTTTCCTTGATTTCCTGTCTGGCTTCCTCGACCATTTGTAAAAGTTCGAGGTCGTCGAGCGACCTTAAATCTTTCTCGATTTGCGCGTAACGGCGTGCGGAAATCAAAACCGCCGAAGCTCGACCGCGCTGGGTTATAACGACGGCTTCGGTTTCGTCCAGATTGCTCAAAACCTGCGCTGCCCAGCGTTGTAAATCAGTTACGGGAATAATATTTTTCATAAATAAAAACAAATCTAAACTCGTATCCAACATTGTATTTAGTTTCGCATCGGAAGTAAAGAAACTTTTTATTTCGTATTTCCGCCGAAAAACTTTTATGATAAAAACTATGAATTATCGATATTCGTTTTCTCTGCTCGCAATCGTTTCAATTTTTTTCACGTCGTTTCAAACCGCTTTCGCGTTTAATCTTCTTGACGAAACGCGAAAATTTGAACTACCGGAAAAACCTTTGTTTTCGCGTCTCGAAGGCGAGCCGCTGATTCGCGTCGGTTTGGCGACTAATGCAAGCTCGGTTTCGATTGCGACAACCGATTCGTCGCTCGTCGCAATTAGCCCGGACGAGCCGCAGAAGTTTCTTGAAACAACAAAAGTTACGGTTACGGCGCGGGCTTATCGTCCGCCGGAAATCGACGTTTACAAATTCGAGATTCCCAATATCGGAACGCGAGTCGAAGCCGAAATACTGGCGAAAGAATTGAAGGAAGCAACCGGCAAAGCGCCGACGTTTGCGCTCGATGCGAAAACAAATTCGTGGCGCGTATCCGTCGGCGAAACGAAGGACACAATCGAAGAAGCCGACGATTACAAAACCTTTTTGAGCGACAAAGGTTTCGAGGAAGCGCAGATTATTAAGACTACAATAAAACAGCCGTCGAGCGATGCCGTCGCGCTTTCCAAACAATTAAAAAGCGGCGGAAAAACCGAGGTCAGAAGTATTATCAAGCCGCAAAACACGCCGCAGACGCAGGCAAACTCGGTTAAATCCAATCCGAATCTCGTTAAAACAATCAATTCTTCTCAGCCGTCAACCGACGCGACAAACGCGCCGCTCAACGCGAATCTGCGCGAAGTTATCGTTTCGGGCGGCAGCGCAAATTCGCGTTTTACGTCGCTCAAAGCCGTCGCTTTCGGCTCGGCGAACGAGCGCGTCGTTCCGGTGCGTGTCAACGGCAAAGCGTATCGCGGGCGCATTGAAGTTTTCGTCAACGCGCGCGGAAATTTAACCGTCGTCAACGCCGTGTCATTGGAAGATTATCTTTTGGGCGTCGTGCCGAACGAGTTGAGTTTGCCCGCGCTCGAAGCGCAGAAAGCGCAGGCAGTCGCCGCCCGCACTTACGCCGTCGCCAATATCAATCAATTCGGCGCGCGGGGTTTCGATTTGCTGCCGACCGTGCGCTCGCAGGTTTACGAAGGCTTTTCTTCGGAGACGAAAACGGGAACGCAAGCCGTAAACGAGACGCGCGGAATGATTGCGACTTATCAGGGCAAACCGATAATGGCTTATTACACTTCTACTTGCGGCGGCAGAACCGAAAACTCGGAAAATGTTTTCGACCACGGCGAGCCGTATTTGCGCGGCGTCGAATGTTCGCTCGAAGGCAGACGGCACTTCGACCCGTTTCTGGTAAAAACCGTCCGCGTTCCGGCAAAACTGCGCGACGAGCAGAATCTCGAATTAACGCGCCTGATGTCTCTGCTTGCCGTCAACGGTTTTCAGCTTTCGACCAATCAATTGACCGACGACTTTTTTGAAGACGTGCCGACGCCGGGCGAGCTTTCAAACTGGCTCAACCAAATTGCCGCCAAACTCGGCAAAACTTTTCCGAACGTCAACAAAGATACGGCGAAACCGCTCGAACTCGCCCGCATTCTGGCGCAGATGATTTACGGCGACGCTTACGCCGACACGCTCTTGAGCGAAGCCGACATAAATTATCAACTCGCCTTTGACGACGCGGCGGAAATTCCGAAAGACCGCCGTGCCGACGCTGCCGTTCTCCTGCGCGACGGATTTTTGACGATTTATCCCGATTTGACCTTAAAGCCGAACAAGGCGTTTTCACGCGCCAAAATGTTGCGCGTCGTCGAGCAAATTTATAAACAGAAAAAATTTATGCCCGCGCTGCAAACCGGCACGACGCAAGCCGCCGAAAACGGAAAGCTCGTTATCAAAAGCGGCAAAACAAATCGACAATTAACCGTCCGCCCGGACGTTTTTCTATTCAGACAATTCGGCGACACGCTTTACCAGGTCAAAGAAGCCGCGCTCGTCGGCGGCGAAACCGTCAATTTTCAAACCGATGCTTCCGGCAGCGTAATTTATCTCGAAGTCGAACCGACAACCGCAACCGCCACAGCCGAAAAAATGTCGCCGTTCACGCTCTGGAACGTCAATCTCGCGCCGTCCGTCGTGCAATCGCGCCTTTCGCGCTACGTTCGCGGCATCGGCTCGCTCATCGACGTTCGCATCGCCCAAAAAGGCTTCTCGCGCCGCGCCGTAGATTTGGAAATCGTCGGCACAAACGGCACGTTTCACCTCAAAGGCGGAAAAATCCGCTCGGCTCTCAAACTCAACGAACAGCTTTTCGTCCTCAACAAACGCTACGACGCATCGGGACGCGCCATTTCCTATTCATTCACGGGACGCGGCTGGGGACACGGCGTCGGAATGTGTCAATACGGAGCTTACGGTCTGGCAAAAATGGGCGTAAAATACGACGCGATTGTGAAGCATTATTATACGGGAATAGATTTGACGAAGGCTTATTAATATGGCAAGAAACAAGAAGAAAAATGGTAAATCAAAATTAAAGACGAAAAGGCAAAGTTTCAGTCCTTCAAAGCTGAATTCAAATCATAAAAATCTTAAACAAAGGATAGTAACCAAACAGCTTAAAAGAGAGAAAGGAGAGAACTTTATAAATGATAAAGAAAACAAAAAATTAAATTTAATTTCTTCCGTTTTGGAGAAAGTAAAATTTTTTTGGATATTTGTTGTAGTATTAGCAACCCTAATTGGTATTATTGGATTC
>JALZOE010000537.1 GCA_030857325.1 Acidobacteriota bacterium | reverse complement strand
GGTTAGAAAGAATGCAAATCAAGAGTAGATATATATTCCATAATGAAAGTAAATAGTCGGAGCGAGGGCATCCTGCCCGCAATGAGCGCGTCCGAGCGCGAAAAATCTACTTTAACGGAATGTCGTGTGTTATAAAAACTCGACTTGACATCGCTCGCGCGACATGTGCGGGCAGGATGCCCGCGCTCCCAAAGAGGCTCGAAAATTTGCCTTTCATCAAATATAGTTCATAACGTCTTCCAACTTTCGATTCACATAAAAAATTGATTTATTAACCGGCTCCTTTGGGCGTCGGTTCGGGTGTCGGTGTCGGCGTGATTTCCGGCGTCGGTTCGGGATTCGTCAACTCCGTATTGCCCTGCGAATCTCGCGGCACGGGCGCTTCCAGAAATTGTATGTTGCGGACTCCGATTCGCGAAGTGCCGTCAACGTCGTGTCTCTCGCCGTCCTGCAGTTCGTGGGCGGTTTTAACCCGCAGACTCGGTTTAATCATTCGCACCAGAGAAGCATCTTCCATTTCCAACTGTTCTTTTGGCTGTTCTAAAATTGTTCCCTTGCCGTCAGGATTCAGGATGTAGCGAAACTTCAATTCAAAGACGTGTTCGGCTATCACGCTGTCGATAAAGCTCGCGTTTCGGACGCCGAAGACGCGGCGGATAAGTTTACCGTCGGCATCGACGAAGTAATGAACGATTTGCACTCGTCTCAGCGAAGCGGCACTATTACCGCGATTAGTGCCGACGCCGAGCAGACCGCTCAGTCCGTAACGATTGAGTCCGAGCGCGTCGCCTTCCGCCCAGAAAATACGATTGGCGTCCGTATCGACGGCGGTTACCGTTCCGAAAGCGCCCATTCCGTCGCTCGTTATGTAATAAACTTCGCCGACGTTAAAACTACCGATTTGCCCCGCCGGTATGTTGATTTGTCCCGTGTTTAAGTTGACGCCGCCGAGCGGAATATCAATCGAAGAAAAATTCGGGTCGAGCGCCAGCAACGTTAAACGGTCGGTGCGCGGTCGAACGGTCGTCGGCGGGTCTGCGCCCAAAACCTTGACATTCTCCGGCACGTTGAAGTCGGAGATAACCGAGCCGACGTTGGTGAATCCGATGTTCGACGGGTCAATCTCCGCAGCGGGTCGCGCGGTTAAATATCCGGTTACAAACCCGGTCGGCAGCCAGATGTTGGCGATTCCTTTAAAGCCGTCGCCCGCCACTAAAATATCGCGGCTGATGTATTCCTGCGCGTTGCGGAGCGACTGCGCCGCGCCGGTCATCTCGTAATTTGCCGTCGCCGTTGTGATTGTGCCGCGCAGCAGGGCGAAAACCGAACCCATAATAATCAGCATTATCACCATTACGATGAGCAGCTCAATCAATGAAAATCCGGCTTCGTCCTTTTTCGTGTGTAAATCTTTCATTTTCAACCAATTCCTCGCGGCTCATCGGCGGCAGAACGATGTTTTTGATAATTACCGAATGACCGCTGACGCCCGTAACAACCTGGTTGGCGCTAATCTGATGATTCGCGCAGATGTTCTGGATAACCGACGAGACGGTGTTCAATTCCATAATCTGCCCGTCAACGATTGTGTCGTCCGGCAGATTTTCAAATCCCAAGCCGACTAAATTCAGGCTATTAATCTTGCCGTCGAGCTGCACCATTTTGATGGAACTCGAACCGACATCCAAACCGGCAACGCTTTTCTTTTTACCGAACAGCATTTGTCTATTACTCCTTTGCGCTTCTTAAAGCGCCGATGTTTTGTATTTGCAGACTATTTTCATCCGACCGAACGATTAGGTTTTCAGCAATTTGAAGTTTTCTGCCACCTTTTTTAGACTCGCGACGAAGACACGGAAGATTATTGAATGGGTCAAACCGACTGCGGAGCCAAAATACCTTTTCGTTTATTTAGCGCAACTTCTGCATTCAAGGTTTTGAACAGTTGCTTTCTGGGAATTTTTTCGCTTTTTGGTGGCGACGGGAACGACGCGTTTTGCGTCATCACTTAACAAAATTACAACAAATGTTAAAACTTGTCAACAATTATTTACAATGTTTAACGCAAATTGATGAATTTATTTTCAAATTGATTGACGCAATCGTTCAAACTGATTGAACGATTCGCTAAATTCAGCAACCAATTAAGTTATAATTATTTTCTCAATCGCCTGTTTAATGGTTTTTGCTGTTTCGAGCGGATGTTCGAGCGGAAAAAGATGCGAGCCTTCGACAAAATAAAAATCGAACGAAAATTTTTTCTTCATAAATCCGAGCCGCGCCAGTTTTGCTTCCTTTGAAAAAGTTCCGCCGATATACGCCGCCGGAACTTTTAATTTGCCGCGCAGTTTCGGCAGATAATCGGGCAGCGTTTGATAAATCTTCGCTTCGACGCTCGGTTTGAAAAACAAATTTACACCCGTTTCGTTTTCGATTGTTCCGTGTTCGACGTAATCGCGCAGAACGTCGTCGTCGAATTTCTGAAAATTTTCCTTT
>JALZOE010000115.1:3636-7495 GCA_030857325.1 Acidobacteriota bacterium | reverse complement strand
TTGCTTTTAAGCAGCGCGATGTTGTTTTCTTCCTCTTTTTCCAGCAGTATTTCCAACTCGGCGGCGTGAGTCTTTGCTTCTTCAGCTTTTAATTTCGCAAGTTCCGCTTTATCGCGTTCGGCGATGTCCGCCTGTTCGATTGATTCGTTGATGTCAACGATTATTTGTCTGTAACTGACGTAAATTATGCCGAAAAACAAAAATAAAACAGCGGTCGTCAGCAAATCGGCGTAGGTGAAAAGTTTGTAAATTATGATAGCCAAACCGGCACCCGCAATTTGAGTCAGCGCGCTAGTAAAACATTCTCGCTTCCAAACCCGGAAAAAAGATTTGCGGTTTTTTAAAGAAAAATACAGAGCAGCTAAAGCAGAAGTTGAAAGAAATTGTAAAATCGCCAAAATTCCGATTGCCGGAATCAAATGAGTCGCCGACGCCGATTGCGGGGAACTGCTGAAAACTGTCAGAAGCCAGGCGTAAGCGGCGTATGTAATCAAAGCCGACAGCGCAGCGGAAGCAATGTTAAAAGCAATAATACGACTGCCGAATTTTGTTCCCTGTTTTTTCAGGTAAATACAGTTAGCGAAAACTTCCAGCGAAGCGAGAAGAATCGCCGCCGCGCCGCCGTATAAAATAAAGGAAATAAAAATTAACGTGTCCGAGAAACTCAGCGTAAACCTGCCGCGCGGCAAGGTTATACTCATAAACGGCGTTAGAAGCAGAGTTAAAAAAGTTAAAAATATAAAATTCCGGCTGAACGTCTCGTTCGACAAATGCGTAACCGCCTACAGCAACGCGCCGAATCCGGCGGCAATTACAAAAAACTTGTAGAAAGAGTGAATCCTGTTTTGCATTATAAATCGAAAATTAGATTGAAATGCCTGATTTGCTTTGAACACGCAAATTCCCGACGCTTTGTTGAATGAAAATTTAAGCTGTTTAGATTTAGGAATGACGGTGGGATTAAAAATGACTTCCCGCTTGAAAAGGAGTTTCTTCGCAAAAATCAAAGGAATCATTGTTCACGGAGTAAACGGATTATTGATGAGCGACGCTTTTGGAGTCGAAAATGGATGTGATACTGACGGACTTCTGATGAGCGACGGAATTCTGATGAGCGACGGACTTCTGATGACCGACTAATAAGTTTGTTCTAATCATTAAAGAGATTAGCTCTCACCAAACAGTCTTGTTAAGAAATTAACAGGGGCTGTTTTTTTTATTTTGTCGTCCGATTATTGTAGGAAGGTGAGAGACGACGCAGATTTTCGACGGCTTTCGGCAAAACTCCGAGCAGATAATCGACATCTTCGATTGAGTTATCTTTGCCGAAACTGAAACGAATCGCGCCGCGGGCGAGTTCGTCATCTCCACCGAGCGCGCGAATAACGGGCGAAGGTTCAAGACTTCCCGAAGAACACGCCGAGCCGGTCGAAACGGCGACGCCCTGCAAATCCAAATTTATCAGTAATCCTTCGCCTTCGACAAAACGAAACGAAACGTTTGAAATCGAAGGCAGGCGTTTTTGACGATGACCGTTAAAAACAATATCGGTGATTGTTTCGGCGACGCCGTTTTCAAATCGGTTGCGCAGATTTTCAAGATGTTTTGATATTTCGCTTAAATTTATTTTCGTCAATTCACAGGCTTTTCCGAAAGCGACGATGTGGGCGACGGATTCTGTGCCGCCGCGCCGTTCGCGTTCCTGGTGTCCGCCGAGATTTTGAGAATGAAGACGCACGCCGCGCCGCACGTAAAGCGCGCCGACGCCTTTCGGCGCGTAAAGTTTGTGAGCCGAAACGGAAAGCAAATCGCAGCCGATTGCTTCGACATCGACCGGCATTTTCCCGATTGCCTGCACCGCGTCGGTATGAAACCAAATTTTATTGCCGTTTTCACGCGCTTTTTTAACAAGTCGTCCGATTTCTTCAACCGGCTGAATCGTCCCGATTTCGTTATTTGCCGTCATTACGGAAATTAAAACCGTATCTTCACGAATCGCGTTTTCCAAATCTTCGATTCTGACGATGCCGTCCGCATAAACCGGCAGATACGTTACTGCATAACCGCGCTTTTCCAAATCTTCGCAAACGTTTTTGACGGCGGAATGTTCGATTTGCGAAGTGATAACGTGTTTTCCGTATTTTTCGTTCGCTTCGAGCAAACCGCGAATCGCCAGATTGTTGGCTTCCGTGCCGCCGGACGTGAACACGATTTCGTTCGGACGCGACTTGACGATTTCCGCAACTTGATAACGCGCTTTATCAACTGCCGAACGCGCTTCCTGTCCGAAAAAATGGATGCTCGAAGCGTTGCCGAATTTTTCGGTCAAAAACGGAATCATCGCTTCGACGACTTCGCGGTCAACCGGCGTCGTCGCGCTGTTGTCTAAATAAATTCTGCGAAACATACGTTTATTTTAACGCACGCCGGAAAATATCGATAATTGAAAAAAGGAACAATCGTTTAGAAAAAAATACCCGGATTAAAATCGCTTTCAGCGAAAATTTTGAATTTATCTTATTTTTGTCTTATTTTGTCTTATTAAAGTTATGAAATTACAAAACAATTACGAAATCCGCCGTCTTTTAAGAATCGAACGTATTGCCCGAAATGCTTTCGGTAAGATAAAGTAAAACTTGGAATTGTGTCTTTGCATCAAAGCCGCTGAAGTTTTTTACACATAAGGAATTAAAAATGGATTTTACAACAAAAGAATTATTGAAACGTTATGCGAAATTGGCAATCGGACAACCGTTTGCGCCGATTTTGTTAAATATTTTGGTAACGAGCGTTTGCGATATGCGCTGCACGCATTGTTTTTTCACGGACGAACTCGATGACCGACCGCGTAAAAAACTGCAAATGAAAACCGACGAGATTGAGAAAATTTCGGAAACGCTCGGCGGAAATCTTGGCGTTTTGATTCTCGCCGGCGGCGAACCGTTCACGCGCAAGGATTTGCCGGAAATCTGCAACTCTTTTTACCGCAACAATAAACTCGATTCGGTTTATATAATGTCGAACGGGCAAATTCATCCGAGAATTTTTCCCGACGTAACGAGAATCTTGCAGGAAAATCCGAATCTGAATGTAACAGTTGCACTCGGCATCGACGGGATGAAGGACGCGCACGAAAAAATCCGCCGCAAAGAAGGCAGTTGGGACAAAGCGATTCACACGGCGCGGACGTTAAAGGAAATGAAAAAGGAATTTCCGAATCTCGACGTGCAGACCTGCACCTGCGTGATGGCGTCGAACGAAGACACGATTTTCGATTGGTATGACTTTTTGAAACACGATTTGAAACCGGATAAAGTAAATATCAATTATATTCGCCCGCCGTCCGCCGACCCGAACGAATTGAATTTCGACCATAATCGCTATGCGCAGTTGTCGCAAATGATTTTAGACGATACCAAAAACGCGGCGATAAAAAATAACTACGGCGGCGACGCCGGATTTTTCAAAGCGGCGATTGACCTTTATATGCACGACTTAATCGCCAAAACCAAAGAAACCGGCGAGCCGCAAATGACGTGTTATGCGGGAACGGCGGGCGCGGTAATTTTCGACGAAGGCACGATTTCGTCGTGCGAAAACCTCGAAGCCGTCGGCAATCTGCGCGACCACGACTGGAATTTTCAAGGCGCGTGGAACTCACCGGCAATGGTTGCGCGCCGCAAAAAAGCCAAATCCGGCTGTTTCTGCACGCACGAATCAAATTCCTATTATCCGAGTTTGCCGTTTAATCCGAAGCATTTGATACAAATCAAAAGACTCGAAAAGCAGATGAAAAAAGCAAGCAAAGAAATGGACAAACTTCAACCGCAGACGGAAGGCGCGACGGTCAACGTTTAAT
>JALZOE010000115.1:0-3626 GCA_030857325.1 Acidobacteriota bacterium | reverse complement strand
ATTCTATGCAGGTTTCGCCCGAAACAATTTTGGAAATGCCGAACGCGGTTTTGCTTGTCGAGAAAGTCAATTCCAGACTTGCCGACGAGCAGAAACGGCGGCGGCATTTTTACGAAATTGTTGAAGAAAATAAAAAAATGGAGTTTATCAACGGCGAAATTGTTTTTCATTCGCCCGTTAAATTACAGCATAACAATGCGACGGTTTTGCTCGGTATGTTGTTAAAAGCGTTTGTCGCAAAACACAAACTCGGTTTTGTCGGCGTCGAAAAAATAATGGTTTCGCTGACGCGCAACGATTATGAGCCGGACGTTTGTTTTTTCGGCAATGAAACGGCGAAAAACTTTACGTCAAAGCAAATGAAATTTCCCGCGCCGGATTTCGCCGCGGAAGTTTTGTCCGATTCGACGGCGAAGAACGACCGCGAAACGAAGTTTCAGGATTACGCGGCGCACGGCGTCGGCGAATACTGGATTATCGACGCGGAGAAACAAACTGTCGAGCAGTATTTTCTGCAAAATGAGCAATACGAACTTTTGCTGAAGATGAAAGACGGCACGATTGAAAGCGTTACGGTTGCTAATTTCAAAATTCCGGTTCAAGCGATTTTCGATGAAGCGGAAAATTTAAAGGTCTTGGCAAAATTGATTTCAGATTGATATGTTGACTTACAAAGCAATGTATAAATTTTCAATTTGGGAGAATAAGAGAAACAAAAAGCGTTCCGCAATTCCGCGACATAAGGAAATTGCCAAATAAACGGCGACAAAAGCTTGTAATCAGTCGGAAATTTCAAAACCTTTAAAATGCCGCAAAATATACCGAAAATTTTAATAATTTCGTCCGACACCGGCGGCGGTCATCGTTCGGCGGCACAGGCTTTGACCGAAGGTTTACATAAATTTTGGGAAGGAAAATCAATTGCCGTCCGGGTCATCAAAGCCGCCGAAGAATCGCATCAACTGACTGAAAGACTCGTCAATGCGTATAATTGGATTTTGCGAAATAAGCAGCACTGGATGAAATACGTCTATTGGACGATAAATCGTTTTCGCCCGGAAACACGCAAGTTTTTTCACCGCCGCTGTATCGGTTACGTCAAAGAACAGTTTGAAAAATGGTGTCCGCACGTCGTCGTCAGCGTTCACCCGATGACGCAGCATATTCTCGCTAAAATCTTGAAAGAACTGAATTTGTCCGGTCAGATTCCGCTCGTAACTGTCGTAACCGACCCGTGTTACGGATTTTGGAAAGGCTGGGCGTGCAGCGACGTTTCGCTTTATCTGGTGGCAAACGAAGACGCGCAGAGACAGTTAATCGATTACGGAATCGCGCCGGAAAAAATAAAAATTTCTGGAATGCCGGTCAAGGCGAAATTCTGCGAAGTTACGGAAATAGACGCGCAGAACGCGCGCCGAGCGCTTGCTTTAGACCCGGAAAAATTTACGATTTTCGTTAATGCCGGTTGGATCGGCGGCGGCAATATTCCACAGATTTTTCGTGAGCTTGTTCGCGGCGAACTGGATGTTCAGGCGATTTTTCTCGCCGGAAAAAACGAAGAACTGCGCCTCGAAGCCGAAGAATTGGCGAAAACGGCGAAATTTCCCGTTAAAGTCATCGGTTATTCTGACGAAATTGAAAAACTGATGCACTCGGCAAATGTGATGATTTCCAAGCTCGGCGGTTTGACGACTTACGAGGCGATTGCCTGTCATCTGCCGATTATCGCCGACGCGACGACGAAACCGATGCCGCAGGAAGCCGGAACAGTGAATTTAATTGCTAAAGGCGGCGCGGGAATTCTTCTTAAAAAAGCGAGCGACATTGTGCCGACGATTCAAAGTCTGCTCGGAAATTCAAAAAAATACAGAGAAATGAAAGCCGCGACGCTCGATTTATCGAATCCCGATGCGACCAAAAGAATTATCGAAGAAATCTTTGCGCTTCTTCCTGCTCACACTCAGGTTAAAAACGAAACTCTGTCCGCTGTCGTCGTCTGAAAATAATGTTCGTTAATCAAACCCGGACCGAAAAATCAATCGCAGCATAGAACCGATGTTTTGCCTTTTCCAATCTAATTGCCTAAACTCTCTTTTTCGAGTCTTTATTGGAGATAATAATTTGTGAGTCTTTTACTGGAAGGAAAACGCGCCTTTGTTTCGGGCGGAACGCGAGGCATCGGCGCGGCAATCTGCGAAATTTTCGCGCGCGAAGGCGCGGACGTGGCTTTTAATTATCATTCGAGCGACGATTTAGCCGGAGAAGTAAAAGCGAAAATCGAAGCGCACGGCAGGCGCGCGCTCTCTTATAAAGTTTCCGTAACCGACCGTGTAGGAATGAAGCGCGTCGCCCGGGAAATTTTCGACGCGTGGGGCGCAATAAACGTGCTGGTCAATAACGCCGCCGTCAACAAACCGGACAATTTTGCGACGACGACCGATAAAAGCTGGGATTGGGTTGTCGATACGAACGTCGGCAGCCTTTTTGCCGTTACAAAACCTTTTTACAAGCAGATGATTCGGGCGCGTGTCGGCTCGATTTTGAATATCACATCGGTCGGCGCGATTCGCTCGCTTCCGACATCGGTTCATTACGCGACATCGAAAGCCGCGATGATTGGCTTTACCAAATGTCTCTCGCGCGAAGCCGCCAATTTTGGCATCTCCGTCAACGCCATCGCCGCCGGGATTTTCGACACCGATTTGGGAAACACTCTGCCCGACCGTCTTTTGCAGATGCACGATTTCTGGGTGTCGAAAGGACGCACGGGCAGACCGGCTGAACTTGCCGAATACGCCGCTTTTATGACGAGCGACCGCAACAGCTTTATGAACGGCGAAATTGTTATTGTTGACGGCGGCGCGGTTACATAAATTATTTATTGTTTATTTTGATTTGAAAACTTAAATGTAATTGAAATTGAAATTCATTGTTAAGTGTTGATAATAAAAGATTTACTTGACAAATATAGGACTTCGTTATATTCTTAAACAAGTTAAAGAAATTTATAAACATAGAGGATAAGAAGTTATGGCACGAGCAGAATTGGTTGATAATTTGAATAAAGCGTTAAGTCTGGAACTTTCCGGCGTGATTCAATACACGCAGCATAGTTTTTTGATAACCGGACCGGAGCGGGAAGTTTACAGAAACTTTTTTCGCGCGCAGGCGGAAGAAGCGCAAGACCACGTTGAAATGATTGGTGACAAAATCGTCGCGCTCGGCGGCGTTCCGACGGTCGAGCCGGCAATGATTCGTCAATCGGTCGATTTGCGCGAGATGCTCAAGCAGGATTTGGAACTCGAACGCGAAGCGCTTCAAGCATATATGACGGCTTGGACTTCGTGCGACGAGCAGGATATGCCGACTAAATTTTTGCTCGAAGAACAAATTGCCGAAGAGCAGAAGCACGTCGAAGAACTCGAGAAATTAACCTCCGAAAGACAGGCAAACGCCGGTAAGGAAAGAATTATTTTGCAGCAGGTCGGCTGAAATTTCTAAAAACTTAAAATTAAAAAAAGGAAATCATTTTTATAAATTCGCTTTCCTTTTTTTATTTGTCTGAAAATTATCTACGCGGCTTTTGGAAACTCGATTACTTTGGAAGCAGATTTCTCGACATTGCC
>JALZOE010000536.1 GCA_030857325.1 Acidobacteriota bacterium | reverse complement strand
TTTAACGCGCGGCGCGGGACAATCGGCAAGCCTCGCCGACACGCTCTACCGTTATTTCGCCGTCGATTTGGACAAATCGCAGCGCTCGAAATTCGTCAAATCCTGGAACGGCGTCTGGACGGACGAATTGGTTCACTACGCTTTGTCGGACGTAGTTTACCTGCCGCGCCTGATGCGTGAACAAAAACTTTGGCTCGAACGTTTGGGTTTAACCGGAGACTTTGAAAAACAGATGCGGAAGATTTTTTAAGACGCGTTTTGTTCGGGTTTAACCCGAAAACGTCAGTTAAACCAAAGATTTTTTACCGATAATCGCGAAATACTGCGGCTCTCCCGCGCTTAATAATTCTTCGATTTGCCAATCGGTATCTTTGAGAATGCTCTGCATTTCTTCGGGATTGACGAAAAGATAATCGAACCAATCGCCGACGGTTTTGCCGAAGCGAACGCGCATTTTCAGTTGTCCGCCCATTCTGCCGCGGCGCTTGTTTCGGCGGTGATATTGGAGATGTTCCGGCTCGCATGTCAGGTAAGGATTGCGCGTTCCGGCGATAATTTGCGCGTCAGGCGCGGTGATGCGGGCGAATTTTTTGAGAATCAAACGGGCGTTTTCAAAGCCGCCGAATAAACCGAAGTTGTTGCCGAGCATTTGAACGGTGTCGAAAGAATTCGGTTTGAATTTATCGACTTCTTCAATCGGTCTGACAAACGCTCGCGTCAAACCTCTTAATTTGCAGACGCGGATTGCGCCGGGCGAATTGTCGATGCCGACGACATCGAAACCTTTTTGCTGCAAATAAAGCGCGTGTCTGCCCGCGCCGCAGCCGACATCAAGAATTCTGCCTTTAGCGAAAGCGACGGCGCGGCGTTCGAGCGCAGACCAAGCGGCGTATTCGGTGAAATATAAACCGGCGTCCGAGCCGGTGTCGATGTAGTCGTCGTCGCGTTCGATGATTTCAGCCGTCGGCGTCCGGTGCGTGTATTGCGCCAGAAGCTGCTGCCCGTAAGCGTCCCGGATTTTTTTCATACGGTCGAATGGGATAAATTGTCTGGCGCGAAATGCGGCTTGAACGAACTAAATTAGATTTGGGTTTTGTCGAGCGTGCGCGTCGTGTTTTCCGTAACGCTGCGCGCCGGTTCGCGGTGTTCTTCGAGTTGAGCGGTGCTGACCGCGCCGAGCTGCGGAAGATTCGCTTTTTCAGAAATTTTTTCGCCGTTATCGGATTTTGCCATACTCGAAATTTGCTGAATCATCAAAAAGCAGATGCCGAAAACCGCCGACAGAAAAGCAAATGTTAACATTACGATTACTTGCGGAATAACGTTATAGTTAAGCAGAATCGCTATCAAACCGACGGTCAAAGCCAAGCCGCCGAGACCCGTCGCCATCGACAGATACTGCAATGCTTCGGATTTATTGCCGCCGATTTTTTCGAGTTTATCGACGCGCGCGCCGCAGCGCTTGCAGTAATTGAGTTTGGTGTTGATTTCAGTTCCGCAGGTCGAGCAATACATTTCAAATTCTCCTCATTCGCTAAAAAATTAACCGCGCGGTTTGATTTTTTCTTCGAGCCAGTTGGTCAAATCGTCGACCGCTTCGATATGCACGGGTTTTCCTTTCCACGCTTTGATTGTCCAGATAAAAAGCATAACAATCGTAATCGGGTAGAAAATCATATTGCCGAAATCCGCCAAATCGGTGATATGCCCGGCGGTTTTCAAAATCGTAGCGACAATCAAAATCGCCACGTTGACGGCGAGACCCTGCGCGGCGTGAAAACGAACTCGCGTCTCGCTTTTCGGAACGAGAAAAAGCTCGATAAGACCGGCGACCAAGCCGATTTGAAACGGAATATACGGCAGCGCGATTAAAACGTTTTCCGGCAGCCCGACTTTTGCGACTTTTCGTTTCGACGTATTTTCCGCGTCGGCGTTTAATTTTTCCGTCTGGAAATTCGCCGGAATATTTTGCCCGTCAAACGGCGACGAATAGCCGGAAAAATCGGCGGCGTCGTTAAATTTTCTGGTTTGCTCTTCGGTCGGCGCGGCAAAGGGAAACCGCTGCGTTTCGGCATTCAAATGCGAAAAAGTTTCGGTCTGCATCTCGCGCGCCTTCTGCGGAAATTCGGGGTCGAGCGGATTTGTATCGTATTTCTTAGCCATCGTTTGTTTTTCTACGATATTTTATCGGTTTTGGTTCAGAAATTTTTAGTCGTCAAATTTTCTAACCCAAATTGCCGCCATACTTGTTGATATTGCAAGTATAAACAAACCGATTGCAGTGTAATCTGCATAATTTATATTAAATTCAGGCGTGGTGCTATAGAAAAATCGAGATACACATTGTGTTTCAACTTTGCTTCTTAATTCTTCTCTACACTTTATATCTTCATCATCTTTAATTTGCTGCGCTGTCTTAGCCGAATAAAACGCGCCTGCAAAAAGGATTAAAGCGGCAAAAATAAGTGCTACGAATGTGCGGCTGATTTTCATTCCACAA
>JALZOE010000114.1 GCA_030857325.1 Acidobacteriota bacterium | reverse complement strand
CTTTCAATCCGCCGCTGATTGCACCGAGTTTCTTCGCCACGCTCATCAGCGTCGTCAAAATCGCAACCAATCCGACCGCCAGCGTCAGCACCAGAATCACGAAATAACCAATCGTTACCCACGTCAGCAGTTCCATAATTTAAGCTCCTTTGGTCAGTGCCTGTCCTAAATCGTCTAATTTATGATTAATTTCTCCGGCGACTCCGGCGATTGACTGGGCTGTTGTGAGAATGTCTCCGGCGACGATGTTGGTGTCTTTGAGCATCCAGATCGAAACCGTGTTGCCGGCGATTAATTTTCCGGCTTGCCAGATGTCTTTGGCATGATCGTCAATTTTGCGAGCGGTCAGAACGATTGCAATGAGCAGTGCGGCGACAATCAAAACCACGACTGTTGCGGCAATCAGCGAGTAAGTCCAAATCGTAATCGAATCCATCGTTTTTCCTCCAAACTTTTATCGAAAAGAACACGCGCCGCTTAAAATTCTCGCGGCAAGTTGATTAACAGGACAGCCGAATCATCGAAAAGCTATTAGCAAGAAAGAGGGTTTTTGCAATATTAACAGAGACTTAAATAATTTAGCAATAATTATTTAAGTTTCGCAGAAATTTGTTCGAACGAAAAATTATTCTGCCAACCGTTTAGTGCGCGGATTCCGCATTTTGCGATGCGTATTTGGAAAGCGCAAAGAGGCTTTGCCGCAACTCTCTGCCTTCGTTCGTCAGTTCGTATTCGACGCGCGGCGGCGTTTCGGCATACGTCCGGCGAATAATCAGCCCGGCGCGTTCGAGTTCCGCGAGCCGAATCGTCAGCGTCGAAGAACTCATATCGTCCATCACGCTTTTCAAATCGTTAAAGCGAATCGTTTTCTGCTCGCCGATTACGGTCAACAGCCGCAGCGCGTATTTGCGCCCGATAATTTGCACCAAACCCGTCGCCGGACACATACATTCATTGCTCGCGCTCGTATTTACGTCAGCGCATCCGCAGGAATTTTCTCCGGGCAAACTTAAAATCGGCAGATTCATCAGCAGAATTCGATTGAGTTAAATTTTTAACATTTTGAATTTAACATTTTTCCTCTGAATAAAACATACATTTTTAAACCGTGTAATAAAAAAACATATGACGCTGGGAGAAATTATTTGACAAATTTTCCGTAAAGCGTTATCACCGTTAAATACTTCGATTTATCGAATCTATTTCATCTTTGTAAAAAGCAGCCGAAAAATTTTGGAGCGCGGTCTGGTTTGTCGTCTCGTTTTCGTTTTTTTATTTAAAGTCTTAGAAGATAACATCATTTTTTTTACTTATAAGGAAACTTTTATGCAGGCAGAATTGCTCAATCAAATTCAATCGTTTCACGGACATCTGTGTCCGGGTTTGGCAATCGGCATTCAAGCCTCGAACATCGCCCTTCGGGAAATCGGCGCACATTCGGCGGATGAAGAAGTCGTCGCCGTCGTCGAAACCGATATGTGCGCGGTTGACGCGGTGCAGTTTTTGACCGGTTGCACGTTCGGCAAAGGCAATTTAATTTTCCGCGATTACGGCAAAAACGCTTTTACTTTTATTCGCCGCGCCGACGAAAAGGCGATTCGCGTTTTGACCAGACCGGCGGCGTGGGGCGACCCGAACGACGAACACCGGCAGCTTTTCGCCAAAGTCCGCAAAGGCTCGGCAAGTTCCGACGAAAAGGCGCGTTTTCAGGAACGGCACGTCGGAAAAGCGATGCGAATTCTCGATGCCGCGCCCGAAGAGCTTTTCGATGTCAAAGAAATGACAATGAAGCCGCCGAAAATAGCCAGAATTCACGCGACGATTCTGTGCGAAGAATGCGGCGAAGCCGCGATGGAAACGCGCATCCGCATTTTCCGCGAACGCCGGATTTGCGTTCCCTGTTTTGAGAAATTTGAATTGCGCTAACTTTCGTTTCCGCAAATTACCAAATAAAATTTATGAAACCGTTCCTTCTATTTTTTGTTTTCACAATAATTTTTGCCGCGACCGTTTTCGGACAGGAAACGACCGCTTCGGTGCAGAGCGCGGTGAGCGATGCCAACCAAAGTCTCATCTCCGGCGCGAAAATAACGGCGACGAATCAGGCGACCGGATTTGTGCGGACGACGGTTGCGGACGAAAGCGGCAATTATGCTTTGCCATTGTTGCCCGTCGGAAGATACGACATCGTGGTAGAAGCGGCGAATTTTCAACGCTTTGTTCAGAGAAATATCGTGCTGGTTCTCAATCAAGACGCTCGCGTTAATGTTCAATTGACCGCCGGAGCCGTCAGCGAAACGGTCGAAGTCAACGCCGAAGCGAGTTTAATCAATTTCGAACAAGGCGCGCTCGGTCAGGTTATAGGGCGGCGCAGGATTGACGAATTGCCGCTCAACGGCAGAAACTTTTTGAGATTGGCAACCTTGCAAGCCGGTGTGACGCCGAATATTATGCTGCTCTCGGAATTCACGCCCGCGCATCCCGGACAAGTCAGCTTTACCGTCAACGGTCTGCGGGCGCAGTCGAATAATTTTCTGCTTGACGGAACCGACAATAACGACTCGTTTATCGGCACGGCGGGCGGCGTTCCGTCGCCGGACGCTTTGCAGGAATTTCGCATTTTAACCAACTCATATTCGGCGGAATACGGGCGCGGCGCGGGCGCGATGGTCAATATCGTCACTCGCGGCGGAACGAACAAATCTCACGGTTCGCTGTATGAATTCGTGCGAAACGACGTTTTCGATGCCCGCAATTTCTTTTCCGACAGCGTGCCAAAACTCAGACAAAATCAATTCGGCGGAACTTTCGGCGGACCGATTCGCCAAAACAAAACATTTTTTTCGGCAGTTACGAAGGTTTTCGCCAGGTTCAGGGCGTAACGGCAGCGGCGATTGTCCCGTCCGCGCTTCAGCGTCAAGGGAATTTTGGCGCGAATGCGCGCATCCGCGACCCGCTTCGCACGGGCAATTGTAACGCCGCCGATACGACCGCGTGTTTTCCGAACGGAATCATTCCGCTCGACCGTTTCAGTCCGGTAACGCGCCGCATTTTGAATTTGCTTCCCGCGCCGAATCGCGGCACTAACTCGTTCGTCTCCGTCGGCGACGGCGCGACCAATACGAATCAGTTTCTCGTTCGCGGCGACCACAATTTTTCGGCGCGCAACAGTTTTTCGATTCGTTACTTTTTTGAAGACGGCAATTCCATCAAACCTTTCACTTTGCCGCCGCCGATTAACGTGCCGGGTTTTCCGTTCGCCGATAAATTTCGTTTTCAAAATTTAGCCGTCTCCGACACGCACGTTTTCTCGCCGAATCTGATTTACGAATTTTTTTTCGGTCACGCTTACACCAAACTCGATTTCAACAAACCCGCGTTTCAGATTGACCCGCGCTCATTCGGATTCACATTTCCGAGTCTCGGCACGCCGAATTTTCCGCTAATTTTCATCAGCGGTCTGACCGCTTTCGGCACGAGTTTTGAAACCGACGGTTTGCGCCGTGATAACATTTATCAATTCAAAAATCACCTGACCTACATTCGCGGGCGACACAGCATTAAAACCGGCGTGGACGTTTTTCGCAATCTTTTCAACTTGCAGGAAAACAACAATCTCGCCGGAACTTTCAACATCACCGGCGGCGTAACCGGCAATCCGGTCGCCGATTTTCTGCTCGGACAACCAAGCCGTTTCACGCAAGGCTCGCCGGGCGAACCGGCTTTTTTCCGCTCGACCTACGCGCAGCCGTATATTCAGGACGATTTTCGCCTGAACAATCGTCTGACGCTGAATTTCGGTTTGCGTTACGAATTAAATTTGCCGGTTTCCGAACGCCGAAACGGGATGATCGCTTTTCGTCCCGGCGAGAAATCGCAGATTTACCCGAACGCGCCGCGCGGTCTGCTTTTTCAAGGCGATCCCGGAGTCGAACAAATCGTGCCGACCGATAAAAACAATCTCGCGCCGCGCGTCGGTTTCGCGTTTGACGTTTTCGGCGACGGCAAAACCTCTCTGCGCGGCGGTTACGGGATTTATTTCGACTCGCTGCTCGGAACTTTATACGGCAATTTCGTGACTTCGACTCCGTTCACGGTGGCGGTCAACGCGCCGACACCGCGCAATTTCGCCGACCCGTTTAGCGGCGCGAGTCCGTTTGTCGGCAATCTCGACCCGACCACGCTGTTCCCGAATTCGCTCTCGCTCAACGTGATTGACCCGAATTACAAATCGCCCGACGCGCAGCAGTGGAATTTAACTTTACAGCGCGAAATCACCAAAGATTTTGTCGTCGAAGCCAGTTACGTCGGCACTAAGGGAACGCATCTGCCTGGCACGGTGGTTTTAAATACGGCAGTTTTTTCGCCGACCGCGACCGCGCAGAACGTCGAACAGCGTCGCCCGTTCGCTCCGGCTTTCGGGCAGATTTTGAATTATCAATCAACTTTCAACTCGAATTATCACGGCTTGCAGCTAACGGCGAACAAGCGATTCAGTCGCGGTTTTTCGTTTCTCGCCGCTTACACATTCTCGAAAACGACTGACGACGGCTCGTATCCGACCGGACGAAGCGCCATCCGCATCGGCACGATTCCGCAAGACCAGAACAATCTGCGAAACGAGCGCGGGCTGTCGGCTCTCGACGCGCGGCATCGCTTCGTCGTCAGCTATCTTTATGAGCTGCCGTTTTTCCGCTCGCAAAAAGGCGTTCTGGGCAAAATTTTCGGCGGTTTCCAATTTAACGGCATCACGACGCTGCAAACCGGCAGACCGATTTTGATTCAGGACAGTTCCGACCCGAATCTCGACGGCGTGGCTTCCGACCGACCCGATTTAATCGGCAACCCGAATCTGCCGCGCGGCGAGCGCACGCCCAACCGATTTTTCAATACGAGCGCGTTCGCCCGCGTTCCGGCGCGCACCAATCGCTTCGGAAACGCCGGACGCAACATCGTCATCGGTCCCGGTTACAACAACACGGATGTCTCGCTGTTTAAACGAATCGCCATTTAAGGAACGCGCCAACATCGAGTTGCGCTGGGAAGTTTTCAACGTCTTCAATACGCCGAATTTTGAGAATCCGAACGGCGGCGTTCCCTCGAACGACATCGCTTCGCCGATTTTCGGAAGCCTGCAAAACACCGTTCCGAACAGCGAAAGAATTATGCAGTTTGCCGTGCGGTTCAGTTTTTGAAAAAGAGATTGCCCACGAAATACACGAACGACACGAAAAACAGAAACAAAAATTTTAACTTTTTTTTTCGTTTGATTTGTGTGTTTCGCAGGCAAATTTTCTTGTAACCATTTGTCAGTTTTAGGAATTTTTGTGAAACGAAATTTTCAGCTTTTTAGATTCTGTTTGATAACGTTGTTCGCTTCGCTGTTCTTCGCGTGCGCGCCCGACAAACAAACGGAAAATATTTACACGATTGCTTTTACGGTGCGCGACGCACCTTCGGTTTTTACGACTGTGACGCACGGAGGACCGCATATGATTGTCACGGCTTTTATCTTTGACAGTCTGGTTTGGAAGGACGAAAACGATTTCGTGCCGCTACTCGCCGAAAGCTGGAATGCGTCAGACGATAAAAAAACTTACACATTTAATCTGCGTCCAAATGCGCGCTGGCACGACGGGCGCAGTTTTACGGCTGACGACGTGAAATTTACTTACGATTACATCCGCGTCAACCCATTTCCGTTCAGCGCGTCGGAAGCCAATAACGCCATTGAGACAGTTGAAGCGACGAATCCGCAAACCGTCGTTTTTCACCTGAAAGATTCCGCGCCGGATTTTATCGTCAACGTCGCCGCGCAAATCCAGATTATTCCAAAATACATCTGGCAGGACGTTAAAGACCCTTTGAAATTTCAGGAACCGTCGGCATTCGTCGGCACGGGCGCGTTCAAATTCGTCGAAACACGGCGCGGTGAGGTGGTCAAGTAAAAATAGAGACAAAACTCTCTCTGCTCCTTCGTTCCTCGATTTTCAATTCCAACTCAAATTCCAGCGGCGTTTTATAGTCTAAACCGGAATGTAATCTGACCCGGTTGTAGTAGCCCTCGATGTAGCTGAAAACTTCCGATCGGGCTTGCTCCAAATCTTCAAACACTCCGCCTTCGACTAATTCCGCCTTAAATCTGGAGAAAAAGCTTTCCGCCTGCGCGTTGTCGCGAGCCTTTACCTTTTGCGCTCATTGATTGACGAAAACAATGTCGTCGCAAAACGGCTCGAAAATCTTTTGCCCCATATTGGCTCCCTCGGTCGGTGTGGATTACCGCTCCGGCTTTGATTAATCCTTTTTGAATGGCTTTTCTCAAGGCTTCAACGACCAACTCCGCTGCCATCGTGTCCGACAATTTCCAGCCGATAATCCGCCTTGTCACCTTAGTCTTGCCAAATTGCCAAATAACACCATTTGCCGTTTTGAAGCGGCAAATATGTAATATCACCGATGATAATTTTGCCCGCCGCACACTGGCTAACCTTGATTTCTTTGAGCAAATTCGGGGAAGCAATTGTCCCGCGCGAGTCGGTTGTTTTCGGAACAAACCGTCTGGGCTGAATCGCCCGCAAGTTTCGCTCCCGCATCAGGCTTCGGACTCGAAACCGTCCGACTCGTTCACCCTTTTTTTGCAAAGCGGCACAAATTCGCCGCGAACCATACCGCCGCCGATTTTCCAGAAAGCAATTCCGAACCAGTTGCGCCGTTGTAATGCGTCTGATTTTTGGCGGCTCGGTTAAGCGTTTGCGCCAGGCATAATAACCGCTCTCGGAAATTTTCATTACCCGACACAGCAGTTTAGTCGCATAATTTGCGCGTTCGGCATCAACAAAAGCGTACCGCTTTAGCTTCCTCTCCCGAAGATAAGCGCCGCCTTTTTTAAGATTTCATTCTCCTGTTCCAACTCACGCAATCGTTTCTTCAAAGCTAAAATCTCTTTTTCTTCCTCGCCCGTGCGCCCGTGTCTCCCGTTTTCCAAAGCGTCGCGTTTCCACTTATGAATCAGGCTTTCATTTACGCTCAACTCCCGTGAGACACTTGACACCGATTGTCCGTCAAAAACCTTTTTCAAGATTTGCTGTTTAAATTTATCGTCGTACTTCCGCATTCCCATATTATAGCGAGAGTTTCGACTCCATTCCCATTAAACCACCTCATACAAGAGATGGGACGAAAGTTTCGAGCAATGATAAGGGAACGTCTTGAACCAAACTTTGACGAATGGATGAAGACGGGGCAGGAAAGCGGAATCAAGGAGTTGGAGAACTTTGTCAAAGCAATAAAACAGGATCGGGCAGCGGTCAGAGGCCGCATTAAAATTTGAATGGAGTCAGGGTCAGGTCGAAGGACAGGTCAACCGCTTGAAAATGCTCAAGCGGCAAATGTCCGGTCGGGCTAAATTCGACCTCTTGCGAGCCATAGTATTGCACCGGATTTGAAGATTAAACCAGTCAATTTTCAAAGAACAGAAGTCTGTGTTAAAAACGACAATTTGCACCAAAAGAG
>JALZOE010000535.1 GCA_030857325.1 Acidobacteriota bacterium | reverse complement strand
TCCGACGAGTGCGGAATTCGGGTCAATAACCGCTTCGAGCAGGCGGTAATCTTCCGACAAAATACTTTCGTCGCCCCATTTTACCTGCGGTTTGAGTTGAACGCCTTCGCGTTCCTGCAAGGCGCGGATTTTTTCCAAATCGCAGCGCACGAGCAGAACATCGTCAATCTGCAAAATCGTGTCGGCATTCGGCTGGTGAATAATTTCGTCTCCGCGCCGGATTTCCAAAATGGCAATATCCAAATCTCTTACAAGCGGCGCGTCTTTGATTTCGCGTCCGGCGGAAGCCGAGGCGGGCAAAATCACAATTTCCGTCAGATATTCGTTGAGCGCGAAGGTTTCGGTCAAATCGCCTTCGCCGCGCCGTTCGGGAATCAGGCGAATGCCGATTAAAAGCATATAAGCCGTGCCGACAAAAAACATAATCAAGCCGAGCGGCGCAAACTCGAACATCGAAAACGGCGGAATGCCTTGTTTTTCCGCAATCGAGCTGACCAGGATATTCGTCGAAGTTCCGATCAAAGTGCAGACGCCGCCGAACATCGAAGCGAACGAAATCGGCATTAAAATTTTCGACGCGCTGATGCGCGTTTCCTTCGCCACGCCCAAAAGAATCGGCAAAAAAATCGCAATCACCGGCGTATTATTGATAAACGCCGACAAAAACCCGACCAGACACATCACGACGAGCATCGCCGTCAAGAAACTTTTCTTAAAAATCTGATTAACGAACGCGCCGAGAAAATTGACCGCGCCGGTTTTAAAAAGTCCCGCGCTCAAAACAAACATCGCCCCGACCGTAATCGTCGCCGTGTTGCTGAAACCCGACAAACCTTCGGCGGGCGTGATAATGCCGCTCACCAAAAGCAAAGCCATCACGAGCAGCGCGACTAAATCCACCGGCAGCTTTTCCGTGACGAACAGATAAACGGCGAGCGCGAGAACGGCGAAGACGAAAATTATCTCAAAGTTCATAAGCGAATGTATTGAGTCGTCAAATTCAATTCGGTGAAATGCAAAAAACTAAAAGAATCGTCCCAAGGAAAAATATATTTTGCGCCGTCCGCCTTCGGCGAAGCTGCCGCCGACGAAAATCGGTCCGATACGCGTTTCGAGCAGCGCGCCGAAAGTTGCGCTCTGACGATATTTCGCCTGGCTGAAAGTTTCAAACGCGCTGCCCGCTTCATACCAGCCGCCGAGGTATAATTTTCCGCCGATGTAGGGCGGCGCGGAGAAAGTTTCGCGCAATGCGCCGAAGCCGCCGTTCAAATAATTGCCGCCGCGAAATTCGCCGGTTCCGTAACCGCCGACGCTGAACAATCCGCCGACGGCGAACTGCTGAAAAAGCGGCGCTCGCTTGCCGAACGTCGTGCCGCCGCCGCCGAATCCGAAGACGATTGTTTTTTCTCCGAGCGGACGAAAGGCGTTGATTCTCGATTCGGCTTGCGCGAAAGAGCCGTCGGCGCCCGGCGCGTCGAAATAATAATTCAGCGAATTTCGGGTTTCGACGCCGCGTTTGGGAATTTGCGAGTTGTCTCTGGTGTCGTAATTCCAGCGCAGAGACGCGAAACTAACCCGTCCGCTTAAATCCGAAAACAATGGGCTGCCGATGCGCCGTGTCGCTTTCAAATGTCCGATTGAATAGCCGAATCGAAGTTCGCTGCTGCGGCTCGTCGCGTAGCCGAAATCAATTCCGGCTTGCGCCGTCCGAAACGAAAATTCGGCGAGCCGGTCGCCGTTTTCGTAGAAATTAACTTTCCGGTCTTCGTAAAAAGCGTTCGGCGCGGCGAAAAATTTCCCGCGTCCGAACGGGTGGAAAAATTCGGTTGCCAGCAAAGTGCGCGAGCCGATGCTGAAATCGTTGCGCCATTCGTTGCCTTCGCCGCCGACATCGAAAAACGTCAGACGGGCGCGGGCGTTGAAATTAACGTCGTCGGTTTCCGAGTTGTTGACATCGACGCCGACCTGCAAAACCGTCGTTCTGCCGGTTCGCTCAACCGGGTCGTAAACGCGAACGAGCAGTCCGGTTTCGTCGCCTCGGCTGGTTGTTCCGTAACCGAGGTTGTCGAATCTTTGGGTTCCGGTCAGGCGCGTCAAATCCTTCTCCAGAGCTGCCTTGTCGAGCAATTTGTTTTCGTATCTGCCGCCGAGTTCGCGCTCGATTTTTGTCTTCGCGCCCTGGTCGGTTGTGCCTTCAATCGCCAGAAACTCAGGAGTAATTTCGACACTGGGACGCGCTTTTGCGCGGCGTTCGGCGAGATGCCGATTCCATTCCGCATCATCGAGCGCGAGGCTTTTCAGCAAAGAGATTTTCGCCTGCGCGCCCGCGTAACCGAGTTCGACGATTTTTTCGCCCTTCGTGAAATCGAAAGTCGTGTAGTTTTCCAAATCCGGCGCGATGATAAAATCGGCTTGCCGCAAACTGCGGCGCGAATTTTCGATTGTTGCGACGTAAAAGGTTTGTCCCAAGATTCCGACTAAATCCTGAAGCGCGGTTCGGTCG
>JALZOE010000113.1 GCA_030857325.1 Acidobacteriota bacterium | reverse complement strand
AGGCGGCAGCGAACAATTTAAAAGACTTCATATTCGACTCCTTTGCAAATTTAATAAAAATAACAGGGATATAAAAAATTAAAAAAAGCGGCAACGCTTAATTCAAAAACTTAAGTTCGTTAAAAGAAAAAGATTTTCTCTCTTTAACAAAATTCGTCAAAGTAGAAGATGAATGTTTGCTTTAGCCTTACAATTCGGCTTTTGGACGGCACGGGAGTCTTTTAAAGACGAGATTATATTGCCTTTCCAATGAATTTCCGGCGAGTATGCACATTCCAACGATTATTTTTCGTTCAAATATAAATTATAATTTAATCGTTTGCGTAAACGTTTAACCGAGTGAATCTATAGTAAACGCGACTGTGTTAAACTGTCAACAGAATTAAGAAAGAATTCATTAACAAACAGGTAAAATGTTAAAATAAAGATAAATCCTTTATTAAATAGAGAAAAGCACAATGAAAAAGACGTTGTTTTTTGTTATTTCGGTATTAGGCGCGGCAAGTTTTCTCCTTGCCCAAAAACCGCCGATGGGCGGTGCGTCCACCGGCGAGGCGAAAACTTATTCCACAAGGCGCACCACCGGAATCGTTGACGAAAAAGCCCGCAAAGTTTACGAAGACGTAACGGCAACGACCACGCTCAAAAATTTCCGGTGCGTTTCGGGCGGCACGGAAAAAAACTACATTATCGAAACGACCGCCTGCACGGTCGCCGTTTTCGATTACGATAACGACGGCAAGCCGGATATTTTTCTTCTGAACGGCTCGACGATGAACGCCGAACGCGGCAGGGAAAAAACCGCGAAATCCGCGCTTTTTCGCAATTTAGGCAACTGGAAATTTGAAGACGTAACGGAAAAAGCGGGCGTGGCTAACGAGCGTTGGGGAATGGGCGTGGCGGTCGCCGATTACGACAACGACGGCTATGCCGATTTATTCGTCGCAAATTACGGCGCGCCGCGGCTTTACCGCAACAACGGCGACGGAACTTTTACCGATGTGGCGGAACGAGTCGGTCTGGCAATCAAAGGCTGGCACACGGGCGCGACGTTCGGCGATTACGATAAAGACGGGCGGCTCGATTTGTTCGTGCCGGCTTATTTGGATTTCGATTTGAACAATCTGCCGCCGAGTCCGGCTGATGTCGGCAAAGAAAGCACGGGCGACAAAAATTTCTGTCAGTTTCGCGGTCAGCCCGTGATGTGCGGACCGCGCGGATTAAAAGGCGCGAAGGATAAACTTTTTCGTCAAAAAGCGGACGGCACGTTTGAAGACGTTTCCGCCAAAGCGAACGTAACGGACGAAGGCGATTATTACGGTTTCTCTTCGGTGTTCGTTGACGTTGACGGCGACCGCGATTTGGATTTGCTGGTCGTCAACGATTCGACGCCGAAACAGCTTTATATCAATCGGGGCGACGGAACTTTCGAGGAAACCGGCTACGCTTCGGGCATCGCGCTGAACGAAAACGGGCGCGAGCAAGCCGGAATGGGTTTGGCGGTCGGCGATTACGACAACGACGGGCTGGTTGATTTTCATATCACCAATTTTTCCGACGATTCAAACACGCTTTACCGCAACGACGGCGACGGAAATTTCTCAGACGTAACCTTTCAAGCCGGATTAGGCGAGCCGAGCATTCCGTTTTTAGGTTGGGGAACTTCTTTCTTAGATTTCGATAACGACGGCTGGAAAGACATAATTGTGGCAAACGGTCACGTTTATCCGGCGGTTGATAATTTTCAATGGGGAACGAGTTACGCCCAGCAAGTGCTGCTTTTCAAAAACACCAGAACCGCAAACGGACAAATCAGATTTGAACGAGTCGCCGCCGCGCCGAACAGCGGTCTGGCTTTGTCAATCAACGCGCGCGGAATGGCGATAGCCGATTTCGACGGCGACGGAAAACTCGATGTCGTCGTCGTCAACGCGGGCGCGATGCCGACGCTTTTGCGAAATGTGTCGGAGACGAAAAACAACTGGCTGAAAATCAAGCTCGTCGGCGATGTGTCAAAGAAAACGCCGAAAGACGCAATCGGCTCGACCGTTTTCGTAACAACCGGAAAACTTCGCCAGCGTTACGATTTAACGAGCGGCGCGGGATACGCTTCGCAGGACGAGCAGACGATTCACGTCGGACTCGGCGCAGTGTCCAAAATCGACAAACTCGAAGTCTTTTGGGCAAACGGACAAACCGAAATTTTTCCGGTCGTCGGCATCAATAAACTTTTAACACTCAAGCAAAACGAACGGGTAAAATGATTTGTCGTTGAAGATTACAAAATCATTTTTCTTTGACCGAATGATAACGGTTAATTGCCGGATTTTCGAGCGTCTGAACTTTTCCGCTCGTCCAGCGAATTTCGATTTGCCTGACCGAAGCCGCGCTGCCCAAGCCGACAAGGATTCGCGGGTCGTTCGCCGCCAGATAACTGCCGGAATTACTCGCGTCGAAAAATTGTTTTCTGCCGCTTGCGTCCGTTACCATAACCCTTGCCCCTTCGCCGTTCGGCGCGCTCTTCGCACCGCCGCGCAAATCTATTCCAATCCAGTGATTTTTCGTGCCGTTGTTTCGCAGAATGACGGGCGCGCCGTTAATCTGCGAGATAATAATATCCGTGTCGCCGTCGTTGTCCAAATCGCCCGCCGCCATTCCGCGCGCCGCCAAATCCTTCTTGAAAACGTCGCCCGCCGCAAACGAAATGTTTTGAAAGCCTTTTTCCGTGTTACGCATCAAAAGCGGCGATTGCTTGTATTTTAGAAGCGAATTTGTTTTTTCAATCGTATCGAGAACGTGGCTTTGCGCGACGAACAAGTCGCGCCGTCCGTCGTTGTCGGCATCAATAAATTTTACGCCCCAGCCCGCGCCTAAGATTGTGATTTGCGCCACGCCGCTCGACTGCGTAACGTAATCGAAAATCCAATCGCCCGTGTTGCGGTAAAGCGGATAAGTTTCGTTCGAGAGAGCCGTGATAAAAACGTCCTGCTTGCCGTCGCCGTCGTAATCGGCAACGTCAACGCCCATTCCCGAAAAATACTTTCCTTTGTCGTCAAAAGCGACTCCGGCGGCGAGCGCCGAATCTTCAAATTTCCCGCCACCGCCGAGATTGCGGAAAAGCTGCTGCTCGCTGTTGTCGTTGGCGATGAAAACGTCCGTCCAGCCGTCGTCGTCGAAATCGGCGAACGCTACGCCGAGAGATTTTCCTTTTGTCTGCGTGATGCCCGATTTTTCCGAAACGTCTTCAAAAGTTCCGTCCGCTTTTTGATGAAACAGAAGCGCGGTCGTCGCTTTGAAATTGTCTGGGTGACAAAAGGCGCGATAACCCGGACGCGCGTCGCCGCAGACTAACGCGCCGGTTTCAAAATCCCAGACGACGTAGCGCGCAACCAGCAAATCAAGCCGCCCGTCGCGGTCGTAATCGAAAAATCCCGCGCTCGTCGCCCAGCCGTCAACATCGATGCCGAGTTTTTTCGTTACGTCCGAAAAAGTGCCGTCGCCGTTGTTGCGGTAAAGCGTCGCGCCGCCGTAATGAGTTACGAACAAATCGGCAAAACCGTCCCGGTCGTAATCACCGACGGCAACGCCGAATCCGTAACCCGTGCCTTTGACGCCCGCTTTTTCCGTCGCATCTTCAAAAGTTCCGTCCGCTTTTTGACGATACAAACGATTCCAGAATTTTGGATTAGATTTATCGGGCATTTTGCCTTTCGGCATCGGGTCGAGCAGTTGCGCTCCGTTCGTAAAAAAAACGTCAAGCCGACCGTCGTTGTCGTAATCGAGCAAGGCGACACCCGCGCCCATCGTTTCAGGCAAGTATTTTTGCGCGGTCGGCGAAGCCTCGTGCCGAAAATTTATTCCGGTTTGACCCGTAATGTCGGTAAAAGTAACGGGCGAAGGAAACTGCGGCGCGGTCGTTGCCGGACGCTCAGATTTATTTGAGTTATAGGATTTGCCCGTCGTCGTCGGCGTTTGCCCGTGAATCGTTAAAGGTGCAAGACAGAGAGCAAATGCGAATAAAAATTTTAATAAGCGAGTAAGCATTGTTTGAAGTTATCTTATCGGTTAATTGTTTGAATCTTCGGTGTTCGCTGCTCGAAAATCAATTAAATGGGCGTTTGTGAGACACAATAAATTTCCGCGCTCCGCGACTCTTTTGTGCGCCTCGATAAAGATATTTCAGGTTGGCATCCGAGCGCAGTCGGCTGGTCACTTCAAAGCCCGAAGAAACGGCTTTATCCACAAATTTCCGCTTGGCATAATACCCGTCAAAAACACCTTGCCGCGTTTACTTCAAAATACTTGGAGCGACTTTTTCCAGTTGTTCGGCGTAGAAATCAACCCGTGTTTTGCCTTCGCGGCGGCTTTGATGGGGTGACGGTTGCGGCTTGGTTTGTGCTACCGGCAAAGCAAACGAGGCATTTTGCTTGGTGTCAATCAAAGAAATAATCGAAGCCTCTAAGCCTTTTTCGGCTCTGGCGTGAGAACCGTTCCAAAATTTATCCAGCCCGTAAGTTTTCTTGCCACTCTTTTTGATAAATGAATCATCCATCGCAAAAGCCTCGAGCAAACAAGCCAGTTGGTTGATGATATGTTCGTTAATCTCAACAAAATCTACCTCGTTTGCGAAAATTGCAGGGAAATATTCGGTCATTTAAAGCAGAATGTCTTGCCAAAGCAGAAAAGTTAATCGCCGACTGGCAAACCAAATATTGTGGCAAAGAACACTTCTAAAAACTTGCGTTGCGGCTTATGAATGCTTTTCAAGCCGTCTCAAATTTGATTGATGAACAAAGCAGACTCCTTCATAAGCACCTGAACAAAAATATAAGGTAAAATAGTTTCTCAAATGAGAACACCAACAAAATTCGTTCAAGAGTTGACTGACGAACAAACAACGTCAGTTAAAAGCTATTATGAAATCTAATGCTCCGCAAAGCAAACGCAAACGGGCGCACGCCATTTTGTTCAGTTGTAGAGGCTATTCGATTGACCAAATCGCTTCGATTTACGAGGTTGACCGCGACCGCGTGAGTTGTTGGTTTGGGTAGTGGGCGAGAGCCGAGTTTGACGGACTTGCATTGTCTTTGGACTGGCAGGAGGGAACGTGCGATAAACCCATACAGGAAGATTTTTCTTTATAAAATTTCTGTTTTCACTTTTAGATATGGCAGAAATAGCCTATTTTTCGATTAATTGTCTGTTTTTTGTATTATCCGGTTAAAATAATTTCCGTTTCCACCAGTTTTCGGAAATCCTGAAAAATAAATTTAACCGTCATAAACATTAGGATATTAAGTATTTACGGCTTTGGAAGTTGCTTGTGTGGGTTTATCACACGTTCCCTCCTGTACGTCCCAGTTGGCTGAATATGGCGGAATTGGAACTCTCGGCACTCGCGCGGCAATGTTTAGCCCGGCGCATTCCTGATATTGAAACTTTAAGCCGCGAGTTAGAAATGATTGTCAAAGAACGAAATAACCTGGAAGTCAAAGTAAAATGGCAATTCACGATTGAACACGCTAGAGAAAAACTAAACCGTCATTACGAAAATGTCGTTGCAAAAACTTAAATTACAAAGCAGTAGAATGTTCTTCTTCCGGGTTTTTATGTTCTTTTACCGACTTTATTGCCATGCCGCGCAATAAAAAATCTTGACAATTATCTTGCCGATGATTTAAATTCGCATCGTCTTAAAAAATCCAAAAATTAACCGAAACACGCTAGCTGCCCTTGGCATCCTTTGTATGATTTGCGGAAGTCGACGGAGAATTCGTGAGGCAATCGTGCAAGCACATTTGTATATGTTTTCAATTCGCTCCACTTCCTTCGTAAAAACCTTTCTTCTGTTGATTTTATTATTCGAGTCGTCCGCGCGCTCGCAAAATTATTCGCCAACTTCAAACGACGATAAACGCACAAAACTAAATAACTCGGCGAATAAGTCGCGCCCCGGTGATTTTATCGCGGAGAATTCAGACTCTGAAGCTGAAAAAATATCGGGATTTATTCCCGCTCGCGGCGCCGATAAAAGCGGCGTCGATCTCGGTCTCGCTCTATCTGGCGGCGGGGTTCGCTCGGCGTCCTTCAGCATCGGAGTGATGAAAGCTCTTTACGACGCCGGCATAATGGACGACGTCGATGTAATCTCGAGCGTGTCCGGCGGTGGATATGCTTCCTACTGGTTATATACGAAGTATAATCCGTCGAGCGGCGAGAAATTCGGTCACGCCGCCTTCGGCAATGAGGCTTTCATCCAAAGTCTTTGCGAACTCCAAGGAAATGCCAGTGTATTTCCGTTCAAATCCGAGATAAAAGCGTTGTTCGGAACCAGAAAAGGCGCGTTCTCGTCGTATGAAAGCGCTCTTGAGCAGAGTTTCGGCAATAAAATGGTGTCAAAGCCAAAACTCGATTTTCTGAAAGGGGCAATAGGGGAGGCAAGAGCGCCGTATTTTATTATTAACGCCACGCTTCGCTAAAAAAGGTAAAAAATCGAGACCAAATTCAAAGATTCGGATAAAGTCTTTGAATTAACCCCGTCGCATATCGGCAATCGGTTCCTCGGCTTTTACAAATGGCTCGAGGAAGATTTGAATCTGCTGACCGTTGGCAGAAGCATCACCATTTCCGCCGCCGGCGTTAAGAAACTGATACATCCGGTTATCAACTATGCGCCGGACGTTTACAAAGGAAAAAGTTTATATTTGTGGGACGGCGGAAAATCGGAAAACTTAGAAGCTGTTTGGAAACTATTTCTAAAAATTAAGCATTGTTGGTTTCAAAGGACTTATGCTATCAAGCCAATTTCAGAAAACGACAATTATGTCGTAAAATCAGCTGATTTTATGAGTTTCCAAACAGCTTCTAAGGTTTTGTTCATCAAAAATTCTTTAGATTTTAACCTTTCTGTAAACAAATAAATTCTGTGGCTTTCAACAGATTTATTGCAATCAAATCTGGCTTTTCGTTTAACTTTTCCTTTTCTGCAATTCCGTAGCCGGTCAAAACCAGCGCGGTTTTCGTTTCCGCGTTAAAACCCGTTTCAACGTCGAGCGTTTTGTCGCCAATTGTCCACGAATTTTCCAAATCAATCGAAAAATCCTTTGTCGCCTGCCGAATCATTCCGGTTTTCGGCTTGCGGCAATCACAATCGTCATTCGGATTGTGCGGGCAATAATAAATCGCGTCGAGTTTTGCATTTTGTTTAGCTAATTCAGAAATTAATTTTTCGTGAATTTCGCGTAAATCGTTTTCATTAAAATACTTGCGTTCGATTCCCGATTGATTGGTAATTAGAATGACGAGAAAATCCTTTTCATTTAATAGACGAACCGCTTCCGCCGCAAACGGAAAAAGTTTCAACTGTTCGGGACGCGCTAAATAATACGCTTCTTCAATTAAAGTTCCGTCGCGGTCGAGAAAAACAGCCGGTTTGGTTTTTGGTTTTTGGTTTTTGGTTTTTGGTTCTTTTTCTGCTTTATCCGTATTCATCCGTGTTTATCTGTGGACAATTTTTCTT
>JALZOE010000112.1 GCA_030857325.1 Acidobacteriota bacterium | reverse complement strand
AACGCGGTATAAAATTATGATGCTGTATGTCTTAATTGGTCTTTCGCTTTCGCTGACGGGCGTTGCCGGTCTGCAATTTTTCTACTTGATTTATCTCGAAAGAATCGACCGCGAGCAGAAAAAACGTATCCACGAACTGGAACGCCACTGCAAATTTCTCGCAAACCGCATTAACGAAGCCGAAACAAAAATCGCCGAACAAAGCAATATACTCGAAAATATTTTCGATGAATTCGGAGAAGAGCAGGAAGAAGTTTGGGCGGATGTGATTGAAGACAGGTGAAATTAGTGATAGGTGATAAGTGAAAAGTAAAACAGATTGTCCTTACCTATTATTTTTCACTTATCACTTAAATTTAACAATCGTCGCGCCCCAGCTGCCCATAAATTCCGGCGCGCTTTTGAAGGATTCGACAAAATCGGTGCATTCTAAAACTTTCCTGACAATTTCTCTCTGCACGCCGATTCCCTTGCCGTGAATGATTCTGACGGAGCGAAAATTCCTTTTTCTGGCTTCGGATAAATAAGTTTCGACAACCGCTCGAACGTCTTTCGGGCTGAAGTGGTGTAAATCGAGCGCGTCGGTAATTTCCATCTCGAACGGTTCGGGAAACGGATTTTCAAAATCTGAATCGTCGGTTCGGTTCATAATTCTACACTGGGAGCGCGGGCATCCTGCCCGCTATTAGAGCGCCAGGGCGCGAACGAGTCAATTTATATCTAATTATATCTAACGCCGCGTCTGGATATAATTGATTACGCCGCTCTCGCGCCGTGTGCGGGCAGAATGCCCGCGCTCCGACTGTAAACAGCGCTTTGTTTTAGTATCGGATTTATTGTTGTTTCAACGGTTTCTCGTAATTCGCCATTCCTTCGGGCGGCGTCAGTCTCAGACGATTCTTGTCTTTGAAGACGACGAAGCGTTTGTCTTCCAATTGCCCGTTTGAATTATTGCGAAGTCTAAGCGTAAAGGAACGACTGTCGCCGCTGCCTTCGACTTTGAGCGGCGTTACGCCCCAGACTTCGGCGCTTCTGTAGGCGATATAATGTTCCTCTTTATATTTGTCATAATCGAGAATTATAATTCTGTCAAAATCCGGTTCAACTCCGTCAACCGCTTTAACCGCGTTGTTTCTCGACAAAACGACCCAGCTTCCCGGTTTCGACACTTTCGCCGTGTCTTTCGACGAAAATCTATCGCCCGCCTCGACATTATCGAGTCGCTGCCAGGCGACGAATTTTATTGTATTAGATTGATAAAAAACAATATCGCTCGGCACGAGAAGCTCGATTTGTCTGCCGAACAGCCAGCCGGTCGGGGCGGGCGAAACCGACGGGTCGAGCCGCACTTTATACCAGATGTCGTATTTCTCATCTAATTTTTCGCCTTCGCCGTCTTCTTTGGCGGCTTCGACATCGGCGTTTTTCCCGCTTTTGGTTTGTTTCTGCTGGCTTTTATACGCGTCGTCGGTATCGGCGGCGTCCTGCGCCTTCGGCACGTAAGCCCAATCGGTTATCTCGAAAGTCGAGCCGTTTTCGAGTTTAAACAAGAGATTATCTTCTTTCCGGTCGGGCGAAAGCCGCAGATTTGAAGCGGCGCGCAGTTGTCCCGTCGCCTGCGCGGGCAAATCCTTGTCTGCTTCGGCAATCTTTTTCGATTTCTCCAGAGTTTCGCTCGTGATAATATTCTGCGCTTCAATCCAGCCTTCGGTTTTATCTTCGTCGTGAGCGCGAACGCGATACCAACGCACTTTTTCAAAATCGGTTTCTTCGAGCAAATCCAATTTATCGCCGCGCTTGACTTCGAGCAAATCAGCCGCGACGACGGCGTAAGAGCTGCGAATCTGCGCGCGGTTGGCGATAACCGTTCCGCTCTCGCTCAAACCGACCAGCCCCGAAATATTTTCCACGACGCTGCTCGCCGCGCCGCAGCCGAAATTCGCGCCCGCGATTAAAACTACGAATAAAAAGACTAAATTTCTTGCTTTCATTTTGATTTTTTCGACGTTTTCCGCCAGTTATTATAACCCAGATTATCCAATAAATCCTTTTGCCGCCCGTTCGGTTTCGCCCGAACTTCGAGCCGTGCAAAGGAATTTTCCACACGTTCTTCGATGCCGGCACTCTCCAAATCGGTTTTCCAATCAATTTTCCCCGCGCCTTTAATATAATTTTCGATAATCGAATTTAATTCCCCGTAATCGTCCAAAACATTCAGAATCGCCGCATTTCCGTCCTGCGGTCGGTTCGGTACGCGATGTTTTTGATAAATCAGCCGAAAAACATCGGAGATTGAACGCCTGCCTTTGCTTTCGCGCCGCAGCGCGACATCGCACAGAAAAGCGATTATCATTCCGCGCGCGTAAATCTGCGAATTTTCCGCGCCGCTAAGATGATTTTTCGATTGTTCGAGAAGAGAAACTTTTTGAGTTTGCGCGTTATCAAGATTGTAGGCTTGCGCGAGCGTGTCGAGAAAATCTTCAAAGCGAATTTGATTCATCTCGACGCCGGTTCGCAAAGCCTGATAAACCGTAAAGCCTTCGTAAAACCAATCGTAATTTCCCGTCAAAGCCAGATTATTCGGCATCCAGAGATGAAACAATTCGTGCCGCAACTGCTCGTGAAGACGCTGCACGGACTGAGTTTTAAACGGCATATCGCTCGACAAAATCGTTAGATTCGCGCCGCGCGTCTCCGCTCGCCAGCGTCCGAATTTCACGTCTTTCGGAAAACGAACGAGAGAAACAAAAGCCTTTCCGTTCGGAATCCCGCCGAACAATTTTTTGTATTCGGTTAAAATATCGACGGCGATTTTATGCGCCTCTTCGTCGGAAAATTTCCATTCGCCCGAAATAGCGAAATCAATTTTATTGCCTTCAATTTGAATTTCCTTTTCACGCCAGTTTTTTCCGACTAAAAAAACTGCCTTCTCGACATTGGCGACTTCAAAAACATTTTCCGCCCGTTTTTTCTCGCCGCCGATTATTCGCCATTCGTCGGGCGCGTCGAAATTAATTACCGCCGAAATCGGCTGGTTGTCGATTGCGACAAATTGCGGCAGCAAATCGCCGAGCATTAAAATTCCCCGTCCGTCCGCCAGCCAGGAAGCGTGCGCCATTGCATTGATATTCGGCGGCGCTTTCAAATCGATTTTGTAATTCCAATCGTCCGCCGCTTCGTCGGCTAAATACTCGCCCGCGACGAGTTTTTTAACCGAAATCGTTTGCCCGTTTTTGCCGGTTAAATTCAAATCCGAAATTCTCTCGCCGAGATTTTCCGCTCCGGCGACCGAATTTAAAAACGCCCAATTTAACCTCGCTTTTGTCGCGTCTTGCCGCAAAAATTTGCCGGCGACTGTAACCGTGTGCAAGTCGGTCGAATCAATTTTTATACTGATTTCAATCTGCGCCTGCGCCGAAACTCCGGCGGCAAAAAGCGAAATAATCAGGAAGACGACAAAAGAAATCGAAAACTTTGTGATTGTTGTTGACATCGAAGCAAATGCGGAATTAAAATGATTTTTCGTTTTATATATCTTTCGGTTTTTTTCAACAAAAAGTCGGAAAAACTTATGAGTCTTATCAAAATCATCGTTTATACATTAGCATTTCTGCTGAGTATTTTATATCTCGGACGTTTTTTTTTCTAAGTTGATAAACGCGCGAAATTCATTTTCCGAGATTGTTTCGGCAGGAAAAAATCGATGTCTCCAGTATCTTTTCGTCAAAACATCAATCAAATTTCAGTATTCAAAAGCGGTTAATTCAAGCCGCTTTTTACTTTTTTAAATCCAAATTTATGACCGAATTAAGAGAAATCAAGCGCGCTCTCGTCAGCGTTTCGGATAAAACCGGAATTGTCGAATTTGCCGAATCGCTGCGCGGCTTCGGCGTCGAGATAATCTCGACTGGCGGAACGGCTAAAGTTCTGCACGCAAACGGTATAGAAGTTACCGAAGTTTCGGAAATCACCGAATTTCCCGAAATGATGGACGGGCGCGTCAAAACTCTGCATCCGAAAATTCACGGCGCGTTTTTAGCTTTACGAGACAACCAGGAACACCAAAACGCGATGAGACGGCACGGCATCGAGCCGATTGATTTAGTCGTCGTCAATCTCTATCCGTTCGAGGAAACCGTTGCACGTGCTGGAGTTACGCTCGCCGAAGCGGTCGAGCAAATCGACATCGGCGGTCCGGCGATGATTCGCTCGGCGTCGAAAAACTGGACGGATGTCGCCGTTGTAACCGACGCTCGCCTTTATGAAAATGTTTTACAGGAAATGACTGAAAACGACGGTTCATTGTCGCTTGAAACTCGCCGGCGGCTGGCGACTTTGGCTTACACGCGCACGGCAAGTTACGATTTAATGATTTCCGGTTATCTGATTAAACAGTTATCGGATGAAGATTTATTTTTTCTAGAACAATTTAATCCGCTTAACAAATTCTTCCATCTCAAAGCCGGAACGAAAGAAGTCGCGGACGATTCGGAACTTACCGATTTCACCGCAATAAATCTCGCCAAAGTCGCCGATTTGCGCTACGGCGAAAATCCGCATCAGAAAGCCGCTCTGTATGAAAATTTCGCGGTATTTTCTTACGGCATCGCGCAGGCGGAAGTTCTGCACGGCAAGGAAATGTCTTACAACAATTATATCGACGCGGACGCGGCGTGGAAATTGGTTTGCGATTTCGACCGATTGGCTTGCGCGATTATCAAACACACGAATCCTTCGGGCGTCGGCACGGGCGCGGAAAACCTCGAAGCCTATCGGCGCGCGCTCTCGACCGACCCGGTTTCGGCGTTCGGCGGAATCGTCGCTTTTAACCGGAAACTCGACGCGGAAGCGGCGCGCGCCGTCGGCGAAATCTTTACCGAAGTCGTTCTCGCGCCGGACTTTGACGACGACGCGCTGGAAATTTTCAAGCAGAAAAAGAATTTGCGTGTTTTGCGCGTCGAACCGCTAAATAAGGAAAATGCGCTCGAATACAAACAGATTTCCGGCGGAATGCTCGTCCAGAATTACGACGACTTACTCGTTTCGGCTGAAGATTTACGAGTCGTTTCGGCAAAAAAACCGACGGAAAGCCAAATAAACGCGCTGCTTTTCGCGTGGAAAGTCTGCAAGCACGTCAAATCGAACGCGATTGTTTTTGCTAATGAATTTCAAACCGTCGGCGTCGGCGCGGGACAGATGAACCGCGTCGATTCGGTCAGAATCGCCGCGATGCGCGCCGCCCGAACCGAGCTTAAACTTGAAAATACGGTTCTTGCTTCCGACGCTTTTTTTCCGTTTCGCGACAATATCGACGAGGCGGCAAAATTCGGAATCGCCGCTGTCATCCAGCCGGGCGGCTCGATACGCGACGACGAAGTTATACAAGCCGCCGACGAACACGGTTTAGCGATGGTTTTCACTGGCGCGAGGCATTTCAGACACTAAGATTTTAATTGCGCGAGCGAAAATTTATTGACATTTACGCTTTGTTTTCGTATAAATAGACATTGCCTATTTTTGAAGAAACGCTCGGAAGTTTTCAATTTTTCATTGAAAATTCTTCCGGCGTTTTCTTTTTTACGCTCGATTAGGGCAGAAAGGTCTTTAGTTTTAAGTCTTTACCGTCGGTCGAAACCGAAACGGTTCCGCGCTCGCCGGTCGTTAAAACCGCCGCGCCCGTGCTTTTCCAGCGTTCGACGACTTCGCGGTGCGGATGTCCGAACTTCGACTGTCTGCCGACCGAAATTACCGCGATTTTCGCGTCCGCCGCGTTTATAAATTCCTGAGTCGAAGAAGTTTGGCTGCCGTGATGCGCGACTTTGACGACATCGCTTTTGATAAATTCGGGCGCGCTCAAAATCTCTCTTTCGGCTTCCTTTTCGATGTCGCCGGTCAAAAGAAATTTTCTGTCGCCGTAAATTATCCGCAAAACTATTGATTGATTGTTGCCGGACAATTCTTCTGACAAATTATTTTTTTCGGGAAAAAGAACTTCGATTTTTACGCTGCCGAAATTTAAAACGTCGCCGCGCGACAACTTCACGACCTGAACCGCGCTTCTGCAAAATCGAATAAACCGCTGCAAATTCCTTTCTCTCAAACGGCGTTCTGCCAAACATCGCCGCGCGCACCCGAAAATTTTTCGCTACGTCGGAAAGTCCCTGAATATGGTCGGCGTCGGCGTGCGTCGCCAGAATGTAATCGACTTTATCAAAGCCTTTTTCCCACAAAAATCTTGACACGACCGTCTCGCCGATTGTCTGCGTGTCGGGTTCAAAAATTTCCGCTTCTTCGCCTTCGCGCTTTACTGTCCGCGCTTTGAAATCGATTTTCCCGCCGCCGTCAACGAGCATCATTTCGCCGTTCGGAAACGTTATCAAAGCCGAATCGCCCTGCCCGACATCGAGAAAATCAATTTGCAGCCTGCCGTCCGGCACGGGAGCGCTGAACGGATGAAAAACTATCAAAGCGAGTAACACCGAAAAACTTAAAACCGCGAATCGAAAAACTCTTTTATTCAACTTTGAATTTTGGCTTTTAAAATCGAGCGCGAAAGGATTCCACTTAAAAAGCAAAATAGTCAGTGTTAAAACCGGCGCGAAATACAAAAAATAAACGGCTTTCGGCGTGAACGAATAGGTCGGAACGCGAAACGAAGCCCAACTGTTTTCGACAAAAAATTCAGGAATCGAAACTAAAAGCCGGTTGAAAAATTCGGTGATTTTTATAAAAGGAAACGACAAACTGCCGCTGATTTGCGCCAGCATCACGGCAAAAACAGCCGTAAAACTTTCGAGCGCGATAACAACGCCGACCCATAAATTAAGCAGAATGCCGGAAGGAGATACGCGGTTAAAATAAATTATCATCAGCGGCAGAAGCGACAACTGCACAATCAGAGAAACCAGAACGCCTTCAAAAACATAGCGGACAATTTTCTGCAAAACGCTGTGTTCCGTCCATTTTATATACGGCGATTTGAAAAGATTCGCCGTCCAGATGTTGCGCTTGCTTTCGATTTGCCAGATGTTTTCGCGCCAGTAAACCGTTTCGCAAAACCCTTTCAGCCGCATCGGAACTCGCGGCGGCGCGGGCGTTTCAGCCGAAAGCGTCCATTCGCCGATTGCCTTTAATTTCTCGAGAAGCGGAAAAGCGATGACGACGAGCGCCGCGACGCTCTGGAAAGTCAGTTGGAAAGACGGCGTAAATAAATCGTTCGGACGCCAGACGAGCAGCACAAGCGCGCACGCGCCGAGCGCGTTCAAAAGCGTTCCGCGCCGGAAAATCAATCCTGAAAAAAGCAGAATCGTAAACATCAGAGCGGCGCGCACAACCGGAACTTCCGCGCCGACGGCAATTGAAAACGCCCATAAAAACGTGCAGACGATAATAAACCGCCAAGTTTTTTTGTCCGTAAAAACCCGGACAAAAAGCAGCGCTAAACCGCCGATAAACGTAATGTGCAAACCGGAAATAACGAGAACGTGAAACGTGCCGCCCTCGCGAAAAACATCCGCCGT
>JALZOE010000534.1 GCA_030857325.1 Acidobacteriota bacterium | reverse complement strand
TTTAATTCCTTTTAACATCAAACATTTACGGAACATTATTTTTATGTCAAACCACATTATCTTGTGGCTTTGAAAATCTGAAAACAGATTTTCAAAGAAATTCGCGTAAGGTGAGTTTTTAATTTTCAAAAGAAAATTTAATTATCGTCGTTTTGCGTATCGCCGTTTTGCTGATTGCGACGCATCTGGCGACGCTCTTTCATTTGTCCGCGTTTTTGTTCTTTCAATTGTTCGAGCTGAGCGCGTTGTTCAGCGGTTAAAATCGCCAAAATCTGCTGCTGCGTCTGTTCCATATTCTGGCGCTTCTGCTGTTTTAAAGTTTTTAAACGCTGTTTCTGGTCTTCGGTAATCGTGCCGTCGCGCCTGGCTTCTGATAATTGGCGCATTTCCTGAAAATCCTGTTGATTTTCGTTACCGCGATTGGCTTCCATAATTTCGCGCACCTGTTGTCTCTGCGCGTCGGTTAAATTAAGTTCGCGCAGTCCGCGCAGTCCCATTTTGCCGCCGCGATGCTTGCCGCGTCCTTCGCCGTCGCGCTTGCCGAAACCGCCGCGCCGCTCGCGTCTTTCCTGTTTTTGCATCGAATCACTCGATTGATTTGCAGAGTTGTCCTGCGCCGACGCGAACGCTGAAAATGAAACGACCGCAAAGCCCGCCGCAACCAGCGAGCCGATTTTTTGTTTGTATGACATTATTTTATTTACCTCTGAAAAATTTCTATTGAACCGCTTTCGCTTTTCGTCTCTTTAGACGCGCCGGTTTATCGTTTAGCCGAGAGTTTTTATTTTTGCCCGCGTAAAGAATTGTAAAGCGCTTGTAAGATTCAAGGGGTAAGGTTCAAAGTTCAAAGTAAATTATCGATTGCCGCAAAACTTAAAACTTAAACTTTAAACTTTGAACTTTCCTTGATTGAATATTTGCCGCCGGGCAAGTTAAAATGTGAAGTTTGAAAGACGGTCAAAGGGAAAAATTAGAATGAGATTTTTATCGGAAATAAATTCGCCCGCCGATTTAAGACAATTAAAAGTTGAAGATTTGCAGGAAGTCGCCGACGAAGTGCGGCAGTTTATCATCGAAACCTGCTCGCGCGTCGGCGGACACACGGGCGCGTCTTTAGGCGCGGTCGAGTTGGCGGTGGCGATGCACTACGCGTTCGACACGCCGAACGATAAACTCGTCTGGGATGTCGGGCATCAGGCTTACGCACACAAGATTTTAACCGGCAGGCGCGACGAATTTGAAACGATTAAACAATACGGCGGCTTGAGCGGATTTCTTAAACGCGACGAGTCCGTTTACGACACGTTCGGCGCGGGACACGCTTCGACTTCGCTTTCCGCCGCTTTGGGAATGGCGGTTGCGCGCGACAAAAACGGCGATGATTTCAACGTCTGCGCGCTTATCGGCGATTCTTCGCTCGCCGGCGGAATGGCGATGGAAGCGATAAATCAAGCCGGACATTTGAAATCGCGGCTGATTGTTTTATTGAACGACAACGAAATGTCGATTGCGCCCGCCGTCGGCGGCTTGGCGCGTTATTTAAACCGCATCAAAGGCGCGCAGAGTTACCAGCAATTAAAGGACGAAATCGGCGACACGTTAGAGAGCGTTCCGCATTTCGGCGAGCGTCTGCGGAAAGCCGCGAAAACGGTTAAAGACGCGATTGCGGCGGCGGTTTTGCCCGGCGCGCTCGTCAACGAACTCGGATTTAAATATATCGGCTACGTTGACGGACACAATGTCCCGATGCTCGTCCGCGCGCTCGAAGAAGCGAAAAAGATTGACGACGCGCCCGTCATCGTTCACGCGCTGACGACGAAAGGCAAAGGCTTTCCGAATCCCGAAAAACATTATTACGCCTATCACGCCACCGGACCGTTCGATAAAAAAACCGGCGCGTTTCCAAAATCTACAAAAGCTCCGGCGAAAACCTACACGCAGATTTTCGGCGAAACGATGTGCGAGATGATGGCGCGGGACGAAAAAATCGTCGCGCTGACGGCGGCGATGCCGGACGGAACAGGCGTCGATAAAGTGATGGAAACTTTCCCGGAACGCGCCTTCGATGTCGGAATCGCCGAACAGCACGCCGTAACCTTTTGCGCGGGAATGGCTTGCGAAGGCTTAAAGCCGGTTGCGGCAATTTATTCGACTTTTTTGCAGCGCGGCTTCGACCAGATTCTGCACGACGTTTGTTTGCAGGATTTAAATGTTACGTTTGCGATGGACAGAGCCGGAATCGTCGGTGCGGACGGTCCGACGCATCACGGTCTGCTCGATATTGCATATTTGCGCGGTTATCCAAACATCGTTTTATGCGCGCCGAAAGACGAACGCGAGCTGCGCGATATGCTTTTAACGGCGATTGAACACCCTGGCGCGGCGGCGATTCGTTATCCGCGCGGCAACGGTTTCGGCGTCGATGTTTCCGACGCGCCGAAACAACTCGAAATCGGCAAAGCCGAAATTTTGCGCGACGGCGGCGGCGAGATTGCGATTCTCGCATA
>JALZOE010000533.1 GCA_030857325.1 Acidobacteriota bacterium | reverse complement strand
AAATTATACAAGATGTTAATTTTTACGGGAGTGTCTAAATAAGCGTTGGTAAGTTTTGCGCTAGATATGCCGGGTATTTCGGCTGTTTTCTTTTCTTTAGTTGTCGCTCGTTATAAAAATAAACAAACAATTCAACCGCTCTTGCCAAGGCTTTGAAACAACGAGAGAAACAACGCGAAGAACGCTGCAATCTCGCCAGATAATGCCGGAGGTCAGCATTGCCGCCTTCGACCGAAAATGTTTGACTCTTGTCCTTAAGCATCTGGTGATTGCCCCAATAACTTAAGTCTTGATACATCAGAAAACCGTCTGTGTAGTAATCGGCGGCAGGCGGCGCACTGTCGATGACCGATTGCAGTATTTCTAAGGTTCTTTCTCGGCAAACCGCCCAGCCCACTATCGTATGAGTAAAACGCTCGACCGCCGTTACTATATACGCTCTGTTTTTTTCTCTCCCACAAAACTCCACAACTCATCCATTTCAATAATCGGCGTCGAGAGCGGCACAGCGGCAGTATCTTTTATCTTTTCGTGATAAGCATTGACCCAATTAACCACTGATTGATAATTAACATTGAGCAATCTGCCGATTCGCCGGAAATTGTTGCCTTCAACATACATTCTGACTGCCTTTTCTCGCATCCCTTCCGAATAACCGCGACTCTTCGGCTCAGGCGTCGATGTCTTTCCGCATCCGCGACACATAAAACGCTGTGTTCCCGAACGATTACGTCCGCTTTTTATTTGCTCGGTCTGATTCTGACAGTAACGACATACCTTGTTCATTCAATAAAATTATCATACCAACGCTTATTTAGTCACTCCCATTTTTACCCGCATAAAACAGAGCCGCCGTTGATGTTCAAGATTTCGCCGGTGATGTGCCGCGACCAATCGGAAAGCAAAAAACAAATCGAAAGCGCAATGTCATCGGTCGTCGCCATCCGCTTTAGCGGAATCGAATCTAAAACCTGCTGTTTATAATTTTCGTCTTCAAACACAGGGCGCACCATCGCCGTTTCGATCCAGCCCGGCGCGACTGCATTGACGCGGATTTTCGGACAAAGCTCGCTTGCCAGGGCTTTTGTAAAACTAATTTGTCCGCCTTTGGAAGCCGCGTAGTTTGAAAAATTTGCTTCGCCGCGCTGTCCGGCGGTCGAAGAAACCAGCACGATTGCGCCGCTCGGCTGTTTTTTCATCGAAGGCACGCACGCTTTGGTCATCGCCCAAGCCGATTTCAAATTCGTGTTTAAGATTTTGTTCCAAAGCTCTTCGGACATTTCCTCAATCGGCGCGCCTTCCCAAATTCCGGCGTTGCAAACGAGCAAATCAATCTTGCCGAATTTTTCGATTGCTTTCTGCGCTAAATTCTGCGCGTCCTTCCAGTCGGAAACGTCTCCTTGAACAGCAATTGCCTGAACTCCTAAGTTTTCACATTCTTTGACGACATCGCCCGCTTCAGCTTCGCTTTTCAAATAATTTATGACCACATTCGCGCCCGCTTCAGCCAATCTTAAAACCGTTGCGCGTCCGACACCGCGACTTGAGCCGGTTACGACTGCGGTTTTGTTTTGAAAAAGATTCGCCGGAAGTTTTATTTCGACAGGTTTTTCACTCATAGATTTTTATTTTAGCCACGAATAACACGAATTGCACGAATAAATCCAACAATTTTGATTCGCATTATTTATGTAATTCACAGCTAAATCTTTTCCGTGTTATAAAAAATATATGAACGATAGCAATCTTTTGGAAAATCAGTCAATCGCTTGGCAACCGACGCAGGAAATCGTCGAAAAAGCTCAACTGACGCGCTTTATGAAACAAATTAATGTTTCGACTTTTGACGAGCTTTACAAATTTTCGATTGAAAACGTCGAACAATTCACCGCCGAAGTTTTGAAATTTCTTGACATCCGTTTTAATCCGCCATACGAAAAACTGCTCGATTTGTCGGACGGCGCGGCGTTTCCGCATTGGTGCGTCGGCGGCGGTTTGAATATCGTTTCGCATTGCGTTGACCGCTGGCAGACGGACGAGATGCGCGACCAGCCCGCGATAATTTGGGAAGGCGAAGAAGGCAACACGGAAACTTTGACTTACGCCGAATTACTTGAGCAAGTTAAATTTTGCGCGGCGGGCTTGCGCGGCGAAGGTTTCGGCAAAGGCGATGCCATCGGGATTCATTTGCCGATGATTCCCGAAACTGTAATTCTGCTTCTGGCAGTTGGCAGAATCGGCGCGATTGCCGTTCCTGTTTTTTCCGGTTACGGCGTCGAAGCGATTGCCAGTCGAATGAATGCTGTCGGCGCGAAAGCGCTTTTTACGGTTGATAAATTTTCAAGACGCGGCAAACAAATTCGCGCCGCTCAAATTGCTTATGAAGCAGCCGACAAGTGTCCAACCATAAAAAGAGTTTATTCGATAGATGAAAGCTACAAAGAATTTGTCGCAAACTCAAAGCCTAAATACGAGGAAGCAAAAAGGCATCGCGCGGAATATGAAAAAC
>JALZOE010000111.1 GCA_030857325.1 Acidobacteriota bacterium | reverse complement strand
CTCGAAGCGATTGAGCAAAAATTAAACGAGCTGGAAAATCCGTCCGCCTCAAGTCGCGCCAAAGACGAAGACAAACAAAAGCTGGCGGAGATTTTGCGCCGCGAAGAATACTTGAAGCCGGAAAAACCGGAAGAGAGTCTTTTTCAAAAAGCGTGGCAGAAAATTAAGGAATGGCTGCGGCAAATGTTTCCGCAGCCCAAAGCGACCGAGCCGACCGAAGCGAACGGATTCGAGTCGTTTTCTTTGGTGCTGCAAACGATTCTTTACGCGCTGGTTTTGGGCGTCGCTGGTTTTTTAATTTACCGTTTCGCGCCGTTTTTGGCTCAAAAATTTAAGCGGCGCGAGCGAAAGGAAAAGAGTGAGCGCGTTATTTTGGGCGAGCGGCTCGATGAAAACGAAACGGCGCGAAATCTGTTTGACGAAGCCGAGCGTTTGGCTGGCGCGGGCGATTTGCGCGGCGCGATTCGTAAAGGCTACATCGCGCTTTTGTGCGAATTGAGCGACCGGAAAATCATCGCTCCGGCGCGTCATAAAACAAACCGAGACTATTTGCGCGACGTTCGCAAAAGCGGCGAGCTTTACGAAAATATGAACGGCTTAACCCAAAATTTCGAGCGCCACTGGTACGGCTCCGAATCAATCGAGGAAAAAGACTGGAACGAATTTAAAAACGGATACAAAAAAGTTGTGAGTTTATAGAGTTTGGAGAGTAGGAATAGTTTCTTTTACTCTACAAACTCTGCGAGCTTCCTAAACTCTATAAACTCTATAAACTCCACGAACTCAAAGAATGCGTCAGAGATTTCTCATAATTTCAGGTTTGATTTTCCTCGTAATTCTGCTCGTCGGGCTGAACGCGGCGACTTTTGTGCAGAAGGAGAAAACGCCGGACACCGAGATTAACCCGAATCGCTCGACTTACAACACGGGCGCAACCGGAACGCGGGCTTTTTATGAGTTGCTGGCGGAGACGGGCAGAAATCCGGCGCGCTGGCAGGAACCAATTTCGGCGCTCGCGTCAAACAGCAAAAACAAGCCGTCAACTTTTGTGATAATCGGGCGGACGCGCCGCGAATTTAGCGACAAGGAAATCGAACAGCTTCTAAACTGGGTTGCGCTCGGCGGAAAATTGGTGATTATTGACCGCGAACCGCCCGCGGAATTGATTAAAACGACGGCAAACTGGAACGTTTCAGTCGCCGCAGCAAACGAGCGGCGGATTTCCGGTCTCGACCCGTCCGACCAAAAACAAATGACGGAGAAAACCGTCGCCGCAAATCCTCTGCAACCAACGATTTTTACCGCCGAAGTAAACGCCGTTCAGCCGTCGCGCCTTGCCTCTTCGATAAATATCGAGCGATTTTCCGACGAAAACGCGAGTGATGCAAACGAAGATTTTACGCTTCCGCCGCCCGAACCGGCGCACGCGAATCAATCGGACGGCATCGAGAGCGACGAGACAAGTTCCCAGCCGACGCCGATTGACGAAAATGAAACAATCGAAACGCCCGCGTTAAGCGCGCCGGTTGTTCACGTCGCCGGCAATGAAAAAAATCTGCTGGTTGATTTTCCGTTCGGCTCCGGGCAAATCGTTTTTTTGTCCGATTCGTATATCGTCTCAAACGGCGGAATAAATCTTGTCGATAACGCGCGGCTTGCGGTTAATATCGTCGCCGCGCGCGACGGCGGAATCGTCGCTTTTGACGAATATCATCAAGGCTACGGGTCAAATAACAATCGCTTTTTGGAGTATTTCGACGGCACGCCGGTCGTCGCGTTTTTTCTCCAATTTGCGTTTATCGCCGGTTTGATTATGTTCGCGCAAAGCCGCCGTTTCGCTCGACCGCTGCCGGAAAACGAGCCGAATCGGCTTTCAAAACTCGAATACGTCTCGGCGATGGCGGAACTTCAGCAGCGCACACGAGCGTTTGATTTGGCGATTGAAAATATCTATACGGATTTTCGGCGGCGCGTTTCAAAGTCTTTCGGCGTTGATAATTACACGGTTTCGCTTGGAGAATTGGCAAAGCTGACAGCCGAGAGAACAAACGAGACGGAAAGTGAAATCGAAAATCTAATGTTCAAATGCGAAGAAGTCGTGCGCGGCGAGCCGACAAATAAAAAGGAAGTTCTGCATCTGACCGGACGACTGCGCCGAATAGAAGAAAAACTCGGTTTGCAGCGCGGAAAGAACAAATAGTCGGAGCGCGGACATCCTGTCCGCCAGGATTGGGCGAGCATATCTAATAAGCTCGGTAAAATACGATGTTGATTTTTATCTAAACTTTTGCGAACGCCAAAGCCAGTTCAAGTGCGGACAGGATACCCGCGCTTCCAATCTACAAAATGTCAACAACATCGCTTATTTGGCTGATTTTACTGTTTTTTATTACGAGCGCGGTCGGCGTCGTAACCGGCAGCAATTCTTTAATAACCGTTCCGGTGATGTTTCAATTCGGCATTCCGCCGAAACAAGCCGTGGCGACCAATATGTTCGGCTTGACGTTTATGGCAATCGGCGCGACGATTCCGTTTCTGAAACAAAAAACGATTGACCGGCGGCGCGTTACGCCGTTGATTTTATTGACGTTAGTCGGCTCGGCAATCGGCGCGGTTCTCGTCAGTTTTATTACGGGAGACGCGCTGAAAATCATCGTTTCCATTTCGATGATTGCCGTTACGATTTTCACCGTTTTCAAACGCGGCGCGGGCGTCGAAAAAATTGAAAACGTCGCCAAAGGCACGTTGATTTTCTCTTACTTTCTGACGTTTGTTTTAGCGATTTACGGCGGATTATACAGCGGCGGCTACGTTACGCTTCTGACCGCGACGTGCGTCGCCTTTCTCGGTATGACGTTTACCGAAGCTGTCGCCTCGACAAAACTTATCAACGTTTTTTCTTCCTGCGTCGCCACAATCATTTTTATGCGGCAAGGTTTGGTAGATTACAAACTCGGCGCGATTTTAGCGGTCGTAATGTTTACCGGCGCATACCTCGGCGCAAAAACCGTTACGCGCCTTAATGACTTGTGGCTCAGACGAATTTTTCTGACGACGGTCGTCGTTTTAGCCGTCAAAACGATTTTTGATTTTATTTAAATCCGCTCGAAAATAACCTGTGCAATCGCGTGGTCGGTCGTGTGCGACATCGAAAGATGCACTAGGTTTACGCCGAAATTTTCCAAAATCCTTTTCGCCTCACCGCCGATTTCCAAACTCGGAACGCCGTTTTCGCCGGAAACGACTTCAATATCGTGCCACGTAATCCGTCCGCGCCAGCCGGTTCGCAGAGCTTTCAGACACGCTTCTTTCGCCGCGAAACGCGCGGCAAACGACTGCGCCGCCGCCAATCCTTTCGTTTCGCAGTAAGCGCGCTCGCCCTTTGTGAAAACTCTCTCAACAAAACGCGGCGTTCTCGCCACAATTTCGCGGATGCGGTAAACTTCAACAATGTCTATCCCGATGGAAACAATCATAAATCAGCGGTCGGCGGTCGGCGGTCGGCGGTCGGAAATTTCTGATGAAACTTTAGCAGATTTCGGATTTTATTGGCGAGAAAGAAATGGCGTCAAACTTCTGGTTTGTCCCGCGCTCGAAGAAAACGGTTTTGCAAACGGATTTTCGACCAGACTCGGCGGCGTTTCGCAGTTTCCCGCCGACGATTTGAATCTCGCCGGTTTCGGCGAAGACGCCGACGAAAATATTTTCGAGAATCGCCGACGTTTTCTTCGGGTTTTCGATAATGATTTTCTGCTTTCGACCGTTTGGCAGGTTCACGGCGATGCGGTAAAAACCGTTAAAACTTTGGATGAAGCGCGGGACGGAAACGGAAAATTCGACGCGCTCGCGTCAAATCTTCCGAACGTTTTAATCGGCGTAAAAACCGCCGACTGCGTTCCCGTTTTAATCGGCGACGCGAAAACCAAAGCGTTTGCGGCGGTTCACGCCGGTTGGCGCGGAACGGTCGAATCAATCGTCAAAAAATCAATCGAAAAAATGCAGGCGGAATTTAAAACAAAACCCGAAAATTTAATCTGTGCAATCGGCGCGGCGGCGACTTGCAAAAATTACGAAATCGGGCGGGACGTATTGGACGCTTTCGGCGCAAAAATTTCAGATTCGGAAAAGTTTTTCACGCCGACACGGGAAAATCACGCGCTTGTCAATTTGCATCTCGCCAATAAAGAACAACTAATTTCAACCGGAGTTTCGCCCGAAAACATATACGTTGCGCCGTTCTGCACGATGGAACGCACCGATTTATTTTTTTCCTACCGCAGGGAGAAAAAACTTTACGGCAAAACCGGACGCTTGCTGTCGGTCATCGGCTTAAAACGGGATTAGCCACGAACACACACGAATGAACACGAAAATAAAAGACAAAAATTAAGAACTCAAAAATGAACTTGTTTTTTGTTCGTGCTTTTTGTGTGTGTTCGTAGCTAATTTCTTACTTGATTTTCGCCGTCAAAGTAATTTCCTGCGTTTTCGGCGGGTAACAAACTTCGTCGGTGCAGGTTTGGTAGCGAACCGTGGCGCGCACTTTGACGGTGTTTCCTTTGTAATTTGCCGGAACGGTCAAGTTAAAACCGAACGCGTTGCGACCTTCGTAAACGTTGAGCGCCTCTTCGGAAAAGCCGAATTTACGCGTTCTGCCGCGCGGGTAACTGACGCCGCCGACGCGAACGCCGCGCGGCGCGCTGACTTTGACGACCGTCGGAATCGCGTATTCGCTGCCCGGACGATTTGAGTTGGCGTGCAAACCGTTCGGCACATTCATCACGATTGTTCCGCGAGCCGAGCCGCCGCGCTTAACCGCGCCGATTGAACCGTCAATGCCGACCGCCTGCGCGCTGACCGACAAACCGAGCGCCAAGGTGAAAACAAGCGACAAAACTGCGATAAATAAATGTTTTTTCATAATTTTCTTCACGTTTGATAATTTGCCGTTTGGCAAAAATGCTTTACTTTAAGAGAAATTTCAAGCGAAAACTGTTGACCATTTCGTTTATTTCGTGGATGTAAATTTCACGCGACAATTTCAAGACGGAAACCTTCAGCACAAATGTTTTTTTCAAATTGCGGCTTTCGACTATTTTCCAGAAATCGATGGTCGGAAAAACGTTTTCGCTTCGTTCCGTTTCGAGCAGACAAACTTTTTCGCCGTCTGCCGCGCCGCCCAAAACTCTTTCCGACAAAATACTACCGGCTGTTTTCCGGGCGTTTTCGCATTCGGCGGCAAAATTCAATTTATCCGTAACCGTTAAAAACGCTTCTGCCTGTCTGGTATTACGCATACTTTTTTCGCCGTATTCGCGTGAATACGCTTCAAACGCGAAACCGGAATCGGATTTGACCGGCGTCATAAAACCGCGCGGCTTCGTTAATATAAATTCTTTCTTTTCAATGCGTTCCGGCTCAAATGCCTGCGCCGCGCTCGCCTTAATTTTTGTTGAAACAAAAACCATCAGCACGACGACGACCAGACCGATAATAAAGATTTCCATAATTTTAACGCGCTATCTGAACCAGATTCGGCGCGTCTTTTGCCGCGAGCTGCCCGCAGGCAGCGTAAATATCGCGTCCGCGCGGGCTGCGAAGATAAGCCGAAACGCCTTTGTTTTCCAATATTTCTTTAAAGCGCTCGATTTGTTCGCCGCTCGATGGACGATATTCAAGCGGCTCGGCGGAATTATGTGCAATCAGATTTATTTTCACTCGCTGCAAACCGTAACGATTGACCAGATTCGCCAAGGCGCGCGCGTGTTCGTCCGAATCGTTGACGCCGCCGAGCAGAACATATTCAAAAGTAAATCTTTCGCCTTTCCGCAGAGATTTTTCAAATTCCTTTGCCGCCGCAAATAATTCTTCGATGTTCCAGCGCTTGTTAATCGGCATCAGTTTATCGCGCAGTTCGTCGTTCGGCGCGGAAAGTGAAATCGCCAGATGCGGGCGTTTTTCGAGCCGTGCAAATTCGTAAATTTTCGGCACGATTCCAGCGGTCGAAACGGTAACGCGGTTCGGGACGATAAAAAGTCCGTCCGTCTCGGACATAACGTCGAGCGCTTTAATCAGATTTTCAAAATTCAAAAACGGCTCGCCCGCGCCCATTCCGACCAGATTCGTGCCGTGCGGCGTTTCTGCTCCGACGCCGTAAACATCATTTAACACAATAATTACCTGTTCGACAATTTCTCCGGCGGTTAAATTTCTCAATAAACCCAACTTTGCCGTCAAACAAAAATCGCATTTGAGCGGACATCCCGACTGCGACGAAAAACAAATCGTGTCGCGGTTTTCGGTCGGAATAAAAACGGTTTCGACCGGCAGATTATCGCGCGTTTTCATCAAAAAACGGCGCGTTCCGTCAACGGACACAAAGCGCGATTCGACTTTTAAAGTCGAAGCCGTCGCCGTTTCGTCTAATTTTTCGCGCAGAGCTTTCGGCAAATCCGTCAGCGCTTCAAACGACGTAATTCGCCTTTGATGCAAGCCTTTGAAAATCTGGATGGCACGGTATTTCGGCTCGCCGGAATTTGCGGCAAACTCGATTAACTCATTTTTTGAAAGCGCTGTCAGATGAATCTTTTCGTCCATTACAATTTTTATTTTAGCTTAATTTCCCGCCGACGCGCATCATCGGCTTTTTAATAGTTTATGTTAAACTTTTTTCAAAAGCCGTTTTTTTGCGGAAAATCTTATGAAAAATAAAGCTATCAACGGCGGCGTCATCGCTCTGGCAATCCTTGCTTTGATTGCATTTTTCTGTTTTAAGTTGGGAGAGAAATTTTTCGATAACACGCCGCAGCCGGAACAGACGAATACAAACACGAGCGTCGAACCGCCGCGAAATTTGCCGCCCGGTTCGCCCGAACAAGCCGCGCAGGTTTATCTCGCTCTCGGAAATCCGAGCAACGCCACTAATAACACGGCGAATCGGGACAATTATTTGATGGTCAACAAGGCTTACGCGCTTTCCTACAACAGCTCGCGCGGCACGGCAAACTGGGTTTCGTGGCGCATCGCCGAAAGCGATTTCGGCGCGACCGACCGGCAGAATAATTTTCGTCCCGACCCGAATCTGCCGCCGGGATTCGTGCGCGTAACGCCCGCCGATTACGCGGGAAGCGGTTTCGACCGCGGGCATTTATCTCCGAGCGCCGACCGCTCAAACAGCGAAGAAGCCAACAGTTTGACGTTTTTGATGACGAATATGATTCCGCAAACCGGCGATTTGAACCGCAATCCGTGGGAGGAACTGGAAACTTACTCGCGTAATCTGGTTAAAAGAGGCAACGTCGATTTATACGTCGTCGCGGGCGTTTACGGCGAAAAGGGAAAATTAAAGAAAAAGGTTGCGATTCCGACCAACAACTGGAAAATAATCGTCGCCGTGCCGGAAGGCGCGGGCATCTCGGCAATTAACGAAAACACGCACGTCATCGCCGTCGATATGCCGAACACGACCGGAATCGCGAGCGATGATTGGCGAAAATTCCGCACGACCGTGCGTTCAATCGAGCAGAAAACAGGTTACAACTTTCTTTCAAATTTACCGCAGGATTTGC
>JALZOE010000532.1 GCA_030857325.1 Acidobacteriota bacterium | reverse complement strand
TCCATCGCCGAATTCATCACCAAAACCCACGCCATCTGCGTCAAATGCGGCGAGACGGCAAATTATTCGCAGCGCACCTTTGAATCCGAAGAATTGGTAGAAGTCGGCGCGAGCAACAAATACGAAGCCCGCTGCCGTCAATGTTTCGTCCCGCACGCCGATAAACCGACCGTTCACGATTAACCTAAATCCGGCAGCCGAAATCTGAATAAATTATCAATTTAATTTTCTTAAAAAAACGCCGCGCCCGGATGCAAACCTGACGCTTCAGTTTTTCCTTCTTTTCCACGTCCGGCATTTTTCGCACGAGCCGCCCGCTTCGGTTATCACGAGTTTAACGCCCGATACGTCGCCGTCTGCCGGAATTTCTAACGGTTCGGCGTGGCGCTGATTGTTTTGTATATTGATGTGCGAGCGAATTAAATAACGCAAACCGTTCATTGCGGTAAATATAAATTGCCCTTTGTCGTCGGTTCCGACTCCGCCGCCGCACGTCGAGCCTTCGGAGTATTCGACTTCTTCGATACAGATATATGCTTTGGCGGCTGGTTTTCCGTCGGGCATCGTAACTGTTCCGCGAATCGTTCTGGTCGTCAGTTTTTTGGAAAGCGCGAAATCGAAATTTTCGATTGTCTGTCCTTCGCTGATTGTTACCGGAACGGCGTTTTTCAAATCGGTCGTTCCCGGATAAAACGTGCGCGGATACGGAAAGGTTGTCTCGTTTGAGCGGTCGATACGAACGCCGAGATAATATGTGCCGTCGGGAATTGATTTGAAAGTGTATCGTCCTTCTTCGTCCGTAAAATCAAAATGAGTGTCTTTCTGGTAGCGTTCGTTTATTTGGTCAAGCGGAATCAGACTGACCATGATTTTCGCAGCGGGCGCGGCTTCTTCGTTGAGAATTTTGCCGCTCAGAAAAGTTTTTGTCGATAGCGCGTGATAGGTTACGACGCAGCCTTTGTCGGGAATTTTTATCTTTTCTTCTTTTTCAAAACCCCACATTCCTTCGGGAACTTTTATGCTCAAGCTATATTCGCCCGCCGCGAGATTTGATAAACGATATTCGCCTTTCTCGTCAGTCGTCGCTTTGTATTCATTACCGTTTCCCGCAAAGGTGAGAAGAATATTCTGTAGCGGCGGATTCGGCTTATATTCGTCGTCGGATTTGCGAACCAGATATTTCGTTACTTGCCCGTAAACCGTTCCGCCCGCTTGGGCGTCTTTTAAACCGCGAAAATATTCGAGGTCTTCGGTCGCTTTTGATAAAACCTGCGTGCGCGTGCAGATGCCGGTGCCGAGCCTGCCGGTTTCCCGGTTGCGGTAAGCGTAAACCAGATAGCTCTGACCGTTTTCAAACGCGATACCGCAGTCGCCGCCGCCCATTCCCGTCTCGATTTCGACCGATTTTTCCGCCGTTCCGCGAAAAGATTCGCCGACGGCAAATCGAACCGTTCTGGTCGGAAACACAAAAGCCTGTTTATCGTCCGCTTTCGCCGCCGGTTTAACGGGCGTGTCCTTGATTTCAACTACTTGCCCGCTGAACACCGTGTCCGTATTCCAGAACGATTGACACGGCGGACCCGCCGACATACACGAACAGGCTTCGACAAACTGCAGCGAAGCAAACAAAAACACAAACAGAAAAAAGCAGAATGAATATAGAGTTCGCATAATTTTTATTTTTTATGCCGTTAGATGCGCTTCCGCCGAATTGGTTTTCCGAAGCGCCCTTGAAAGCCTGGATATTTACTCCGGGTTGATGTTGGCGTGATTTCTCTGACGCTCGAAATGGTCGAAGACGAGGCGCGCGGTTTTTAAGCCGACGTATGGAGTGAGTTCTTCGACGCTTGCTTTGGCGATGCGTTCGACTGAGCCGAAGTTTCTGAGCAGTTTTATACGACGTTTTTCGCCGACGCCTTCGATTGCCGTTAGTTCCGATGTAAAATCGCGGGTTTCGCGGCGTTTGCGGTGAAATTCGATTGCCGTCTTGTGCGTTTCGTCGCGGATTTGCTGGACGAGACGGAAAGCGGGAACGCCGGTTTCAAAATAGACGGGTTTGTCTTCGTAGCCGAAACGAAGGAGATGCGAAATCTCATTGTGGCGGCGCGGCGGTTTGACCAAGCCGACAATCGGAATCGCTTCTAAATCCAATTCGCTCAACGCTTTTGCCGCCGCCGATATTTGTCCTTTGCCGCCGTCGATGAAAATCAGTTGCGGCAGCGGTTTTTCTTCGGCGAGCGAGCGCTTCAGGCGACGAAAGACGGCTTCGTGCATCGAGGCGAAATCGTTCGCGCCTTCGACCGATTTGATTATAAAGCGGCGATACTCGGCTCGGTTCGGCTTGCCGTTCTCGAAGACGACGATACCGGCGACGTTTTCCGCGCCGGAGATGTTTGAAATATCGAAACTCTCGATGCGTTCGGGAAAATAGGGAAGTTCGAGAATTTCCTGCAAATCGCCGAGAACTTTTTCCGTGTCGGGTTTGAGGACGCGGAATCTCTGCTCGAAAGCGATTTTTGCGTTTGTC
>JALZOE010000110.1 GCA_030857325.1 Acidobacteriota bacterium | reverse complement strand
GGCTCTTCCGATTGTGCAGTCTTCGACTCGGAACCATAAAATGATTGCAGCCGCGCTAAGTTGATCGTTTCAATATCGCCGCCGATGCTGCCCTCTGTAAACGAGAGCGCCATCCACGGCTCAAATTTTGTGATGACGCGCGGCTTAACACCTGGGTGTTTCGCCAGATAAAAGTTCAGCCCGTCCGCCCAGGCTGTCATCAGCTTTTGCAGCCACGCGGGACTCATCGAGAATTGTTTCTTTAGTTCATCCGGCTGAACGAAGATTTTCATCCGCAAATCGCGCCAGACAGCCGCTTCGCCTTCCGCTTCGGCAAGCCGTCCCAACGCGTTCAGATAATTAGTTTCGACGCGGTTGAAATCATCTTCCGCCTGCGCGTAAATCATCCCGAACACGGCGTCGGCGTCCGTTTTGCCCGTAACGTGAGCGATGCCCCAGTCATCACGAACAATCGAGACATTTCCAGCCTGCTGCTCCCGCCTTGCTTCTTCCGCTTTGTCCGCGCCATAAACTGACGCCGCCGGTATCCATAGTAGAAGGACGGTTAGTAAAAATAAATTATTGAAACGAACGTGAAGAAAATTTGTTGAAATCATATTGTCCTACAACGCCTAAAAAATATTTAATGATAAAACTCTAGCTTAAAAGTTATTTTTAGCAAAGAATTTTTTCCGTATATAAAATTTATATTTGTTCCAATTGATGTAAAAATACACCGTAAAAAAGCAATTTGATCAACCAATTAGCGAATTTTCTAAATTATCCGATGTGCCTGCTCGAAGATTTTATTTATGCGGGACGCACCAGAAGAGCCGAAGTCGCCTAAAATTTTCCGGCTTTTCGATTTGATTCGTCTGTAGCGAGTGAGTAATGCAGAGTCAAAGTTTTGAAGTATTGCCGCAAACGGGTAAATCAAGCCTCAAGTCGTCGGCTTTTTATAACTGATTCGTCCACTCGATGTATGTTTTGGCGTCGAATTTCCTGCCCGTGCTTCTGGTTGTCATATAACGCATCTTGCCGAAAACGGGACGCTCCATCCATGGGCGGTCGTGTTTGCCAAAGCACCAGAGAACGCCAGCGTAAGAGTTCGGGTTGCGCCCGTCGAGACAGTATTTGTTGTTGAGATGTTCGAGAATACGGAAAGCATCCGCGTAAGTGCGCGTCCAGGCGATGACATTTTTGCCCCACAGCATACGCACATAATTGTGCAGCTCACCGCTCCGGTTCATTTCGCGCTGCGAGGCGTTCCACAGCTCGTCGTAAGTGGCGCAGTTCTCCAGTTCTTCAAGCGTGTAAACGATTTCACGTTGGTCTTTTTCGTGTTCGCGCATCGTCTTTAAAGCCCATTCGGGCAAGCCGTCGAGCGAATCGTATTTTTCATTAAAGCGCGTAAAGTTATAAGAAAGTTCGCGGCGGACGATCAGTTCTTCGAGATACGCGTCTTTGGCACTTTGCGGCGCGTCCGACTCTAAAACAGCGAAGGCGATTTCGAGCGGCGAGAGAAAGCCAAAATGCAGATATGAACTAAGGCGGGAGCAGCCGTCAATCTCCGGTTTGTTGCGCGTCATCTCGTAACCGGGCAAAATCTTTTCGACGAAATGCTTTAAGCGCTTTCTGCCGTTCAATGCGCCGCCGTGGTAAATCTGCGAGGGTTTGACCGAATGGTCAATGGCGCATTCGGCGACTAGTTTCGTTATATTTCCCGCATTAACTTCCGTGTCCGGGCAATCGACCTTTATGTCGCCCGCGGCGCGCACCTTGATTTTCGATTCTTTGAATTTCACCAGATATTCGGGCAGCAGCCGCTTGATTTTCGGTCGAATCGTGCGGGCGGCGAATTCTTCCTTTTCAAATTTTGACATCGGAATCACGCCGTTTGAATCAACTGCGTAAACGGGAATTTGCGCTTTGGCGACAATCGCGCGGTTGTGGTCGGGAATGATAAAACACGGGAAATCGTCGGTAACAATCAGGGCGGCATCCGTAGCGATGCGGGCGACTGTTTGTTTCGGCGAGCGGTCGTCTTTTTGAAGGTAAAAAACGTATTTGATGCCGAGTTTTTCAAACGCGCGGCGCTTTTCTTCAACCGCTTCGAGAATGTATGTGTGAAAACGGTCCGACGCCCACGGGTAATAAAATTTCAAGCCTTCATAAACAACGAGCGGGAGCCGCCGCTCGTTTGCCTGTTCGACGGCAAACGTTAAAGCGTGATTGTTGGTTGCGCGCTTGAACATCTGCATCCAGTAAAGGACGTATTTTCCCTCGTTGTTTTCAGGTTTATCGTTTAGAAGCAGAACTCGCTCGCTGATTTGTTTCATAACTTTTATGAAAAATTTTCACGTTAAAACGATATAGCAAACCGCTCGATTATCAAACCGGAAGCAAATTTGATAATCGATTGAGGTCGCGCGCTGCGAAGTGTCGAATTTGGTATCGCGCAGAATTTCAATTCGGCGTTAGCGTCAAACGAGTTGATGCGATTCAGGCACGAGGATAACTTCCGACATCACGCCTTCGCCTTCCTGCGTCGCCGCAAAAAAGATGCTGCGCGCCGCCGCGTCAACCGAAAGCATTTTCTCCGGCTGAACTTTCATCTCGATATTGTCCCAGAACGAGGAGTCAACGCCGCCGAAGTGCATCAAAGAAAACCTGACGCCGTGGCGTTTATATTCCTGGGCGAGACATTTAATCATACCGGTGAGCGCGTATTTCGCCGCGCAATAGCCGGAAGCCTGCATCATTGGGGCTTTGCCGAGAATGCCCGGAATCGCTACGACGCGCCCGAACTTCTGCGCCGCCATCTGCGGCAAAACTGCTTGCAGAACATTGAAAGCGGTTCGCACGTTGGCGTTGAGCAGATTGTCGAAATCGGCGGGCGTCAACTCGCCGAACGGTTTGAGGATGCCCATTCCCGCCGTGTGAACGAGGTAATCAATCGCGCCGAATTTTTCGATTGATTCGCGGGCGAGCGCTTTCGCGTCGGCTTCGATGCTGGCGTCGGCGGCTGATGCCAGCACGTTTTGATTGCCGTTCGTATTGAGTTTGTATTCGAGTTCCAACAGTTCAGGCTTGCTGCGCGAACTGATGACGACGTTGGCGTCAGCTTCAGCGAAAAGCTCGGCGGCGCGTCGTCCGATACCGCGCCCGGCGCCGACGATTAAAACGGTTTTTCCTTCTAAATTCATCTTACTTTTTATTGAGTGTTTTATTTATTTGGTTTTTGTGTTCCTGGTTTTATCATAGGAACCCATTTCGCCTATTGTATAAGCAAAAAGCGCGTAAACAACCGCTAAAGTAACGACGCAACCGACTAGAAAGATTATATTAGTCATTATACCTGCCTGCCTTTTACGCTCGTTTTAAAGAAAAGACCGAAGCCGAGAATAGATGGAACCCATAATCCGACAAAAATTCCGGCGTCTCTGTTATCGGGACCAAACACGCCGAACCATAGAGAAATCGAAAATAAAAAAGAAACGAAGGCTGCAATTAAAATTATGTAATCCGGTTTGCTGAACATAAATAAACTCCCTAAATAATCAAAAAAATCGAGAAATGTAAATAATGGACAGAATCTCTAAATGAATCCAGAAATTCTGTCCATTCCCGCCCCTTGTTCGTTCGGTGCATCTATGTTTGCCATAGACGTTTGTTTGGCTTGCTGAGAAGATTTAATCAACCGGCGCAGCGCAATCATCGCAATCAGTTTTTTTTCAATTGACTGAGTGTTGCGGGCGCGTTCTTCGCAGTATCGCCAAATATCAATAAAAATTTCTTCCGTCGCCGCTTCGGCTTCTTCTCCCGAACGTGTGAGCTTTCTCGCTAATGCCCAAATGAAACTACCGTATGTGTCAATGCAGTCTTTAACGGCAGTTTTATCCTTTTCCGCAATTCTTCGCAGAATAGGCGAAGTCTCCGTTTTTTGAATTGTTCGAGTTGCTGAACCAGTCATTGTTTCTACCTTAAAAATTCTCGCGCTCAAGCTGTTTTGCTTAACAAAAATTCACTGCCAAACATCCTGCCAATTGCCGAAACTTCTTCAGCACGCCTGTTTTCCCGGCGCTCGGAAATCCAATTTGAAACCGTGTCCGCTATCTTGCAGTGCAAACGGTGTTCGATTTTTTCTTCACTGAATGCTGCCGTTGTTTTTGTTTCGCAAATGCTTTGAGTTTTGACATTTGCCGGAACTCGCGCATTTTTTCGCTTGATGACTTTTATTGATGTTCTATTCACGCTTTCTCACCCCTTGTCTTTTTCATCTCTTGCCCCGGAGCAGACCGGCTACTTGTTAGCCCTGTCTGAACCCGCCAATTTCACCAGTTTGTTGTAAACCCCAAGCAGCAAAAAAGGCGAAACCCATCGGCTGACAAAGCTGCTTTTTTGCGTTTCGCCTTTCAACTCAAAATAAAGCGATATGCCGATTGACCCGAGCGCGCCCCAGAGAAACACGTCCGATGGCAGCTTAGCCGTTTGTTGCTCAATCGTTCGGGCGACGATTCCTTCTGAATGTTCCTGTGCTTCTTTTGTAACTGCGCGTTGTGTTGCTGTTCCTGTCATTATTTTTTCTCCTTGAAAAATTATTAAGCAGTAATGCTCAATGTTCCTGTTTGTTTTTAGGGATGTTTCCCCGGTTTCTTAGCGAATATCGCTAATGTGTTTCCGCAAAATTACGACTAAGTGCATTTAACGGTAATGTGCGGTTTGTGCGATTTGAATGTTATAGGAACTATTTACCGCTGTCAAGTGAATTTGGTAATTTCTTCCATATTCTTAACAAACTCCATAACGAGAGCGAATATCTATACAAAAGTTTTATTTGCAAAATTTGCATTTGTGCGATTTGTGCGATTTATGTATTATAAATTAGATAAAACAAAAAATTATCCCGCCTTTCGGATTCAAGTAAATTTTCGTAGCATATAAATAAAGATGGCAGACATAAAAGGCTTTACAACAATAGAAGTCGCTCGCTTGTGCCGCGTCAGCGACGCGACCGTTAAGCGTTGGGAAGAAGCCGGACTGTTGAAATCCGAACGCACCAGCGGCGGGCATCGGCGTTTTCGCGCCGAAGAAGTAGCGCGTTTTCAGCGCGAACAAGGGCTTGGGCTAAAGCAAAGTCACGGCGACGAATCCGTTACGAAGACGACAAACCGCGCCCGCGATAAAAAGATTTATTCCGATTCGGCATTTCTTCAATCGCTGATTGACGGAGGCGAAGAAGCGGCAGCGAACTTTTTTATCACCGCGCATTTGGAAGGCAAGCCGTTGACCGAAATAATCGACCGTCTCGTCTGTCCGGCGATGCGGGAAATCGGCGAATTGTGGCATCGAGAGGAAATCAGCGTCGCGCAGGAACATCTGGCGACTCGCACTGTTATATCCGCCGTCTACAAACTCAGAAGCGCGCTTCCCGTTCCCGAAATGAAAAGCGGTTTGGCGGTATGTTGCGCGATGGAAGGCGACCTTCACGAACTTCCGACGCTTCTGGCGCAGATAACCGTTGAAAACGAAGGCTTGGAAGTCGTAAATTTCGGCGCAGCCACTCCGCTCTATTGTCTGGCTGACGAGGTTGTGCGGCATTCTCCAAATTTTGTGTGCATTTCGGCGACTGTCATAAATGATTTGGAACGGCTGACGCGCGATTACAAAGATTTCAGAGAAAAAACAGCAAGGCTCGAAATTCCGATTCTGCTCGGCGGCAGAGTTTTTGAAGACGAGCATATACGAAGGCGTTTCAAGAGCGAATTTTACGCGCGCAGTTTTACCGATGTCGCCGAATTGGCGCGAAATCTTTATAAAAGTTAAAACAATGAAAATAATAATTTGTCTTTCGCTCGTCACAGATGTAACTTATCAATCCGTTAATTTCCATATAATCTAATGCTAAGGCAGATTATCAGCAACGCCAATGACAATAAAGACGAAACGAAAAACCTTTTCCTTCGGACGCAAATCGAAGCGGATTTAGCATCAACCGACGGGTCGGCTTTTGTTGCGCTCTACGAAACACCGAGTAGAGTGTGCCTGCCGTCGCAAACGAAAAAGGATTACCTCAAGTCCCCGGATTTACAGAAAGCGGAAAGTTTTATGATCACGCTGAATTCGATTATCGTTAAAATGTTTACGACCTTTATTTACCGGAAAAGCCAACCGATTTCGATATATTAAATGTCATCACAGTCATTCTATATACGATTGCTTATTTCATAGGTTTTCCAACACATTCTTCGCATTTGCAGCCTTTCGGTTTTATCTGTTCGTCGAAATACTTTTTGCCGTAGTCGTATGTGACTTCTTCCCCGGCTTCGATTGCTCTGATTGACCATATCCAAACGCGCGCCCCGGTTCGATATGCTTTGGCATTCGGCTGGCAAGAATGGTTGATATAGCGTGCGGCATTGCTGCGCGGGCTGCCGTCAATCGTATAATCTTCATCGAGCGTCATTAAATATCTGCCGCCTTTTCTCCGCGCTTCTTCCCCGGTTAAAATCAAACCGATATACTCTATAATTCTTTTATCGAATTCGATTGGAAGAAGTGTGAAAAAGCCAAGCCCGGTTCGGGTGCGTTTTATGACGTAACTAGGCGTCGAGACTTTCATAATTACAGATTCTAACGGTTTGGCACAGTTTCTTAAAAGATTTCAAGGAACACGGATGAATAAGAAAATTAATTCAAGAAGACTTATTTTTTGCCTGACGATGTTTTTTGCTTTGGCAGCGAACGCGTCGGCGCACGAGAAGTGGTTTCACGAAACCGAAAGTTACGGACTGCGCTGGGATTTATTTTTTCGTCCGCTGCCGCTCGCGTTGTTTGGAGCGGTCATTCTCGCAACGCTCGTCGCCGGATTGTGGTGGCGAAACAGAGGAAAGGGTTTTGTTCCGGGACCGGAAAATCTCGGCGCCACCGACGAGCGCCGCGCGGCTTTATACGGTTTGATTCCCGCCATTGTCGGCATTCACGTCGCCGTGCCGCTGCTGGTCAGCGGCGTTCAGGGCGAGTTGTTTACGCCGAATAATAAACTTCCCGGATTCTGGATGTATGTTTTCGGGTTGGCGCAGACGGGAATCGCGCTGGCGATTTTTTACGGCGCGCTGACCAGAATCGCCGCCGTCGCGCTCGGTGTTTTGTGGTTTGCGGGAATTTTTCTCGTCGGGCTTGAGCCGATGCTCGACAGCGCGATGTTTCTCGGATTTGCCGCGTTCTTTTTTCTCGCCGGTCGCGGTCCGATTTCGATTGACCGGCTGATTTTGCCGAAGTTGGAGCCGTCCGCGCAATCGATGTCGAAAGCGATTCCGGCATTGCGGGCTGGTTTGGGTTTGAGTTTGATTTTTGTTGCCTTCACTGAAAAATTCGCCAACATTCCGCTCGCGTCCGCTTTTCTCGAACGTTACCCGCTCAATTTTACCGCCGCGCTCGGCATTCCATTGTCGAACGAAACTTTTATTTTATTCGCCGGCGCGGTCGAGCTGCTCGTCGGTTTATGGATTCTGCTCGGCATCTTTCCGCGTGAAATTATTCTGATTGCGTGGATTCCGATTAATCTGACCCTGACGATTTTCAACTGGACGGAAC
>JALZOE010000109.1 GCA_030857325.1 Acidobacteriota bacterium | reverse complement strand
AAATCGCCCGTTCTGCGTTTTGATGATGGATGTCGATTATTTCAAGGTAGTCAACGATACTTACGGACATTTGACGGGCAGCAAAACACTCGAAGAAATCGGCGCGTGCATCACGCAAAATCTGCGTAACGGCGATGTCGCGGCGCGTTTCGGCGGCGAGGAATTTGCCGCGTTTCTGCTCGACGCAGAAATTTCTCAAGGGTTGGTGGCGGCGGAAAGAATTCGTTCCGCGATTGAAAAAAAGGAATTCAGCATCGTCCGCTAGGGCAAACCGCCCGAAACGCACCACGTTACCATCAGCATCGGCGTCGCGATTTTCCCGGACGATTCGAGCGACCCGATTGAACTGGTCGAAATGTCCGATTCGGCACTTTACTGCGCCAAACGCGCGGGCAGAAACCGCGTCTGCGCCTACCGCGACTCGACGCCCGAAAACCCGACCGGACAATTGCCCGCGCGCCGCGATTAAATTTTGCAACTTTTGTTTTCGGTTCGACGTGAAAGCAACTGTAAAAAAGCCGGATTTTCAAGAACAAAATTTTTCGACAGTCGCAAAACACCCGGGGTTTATCGTTCGGGGCAACAAATCGGAGATACGGACAATCTAAAATTTCCGTGTTAAACTGAAAAAATCGAGTTCAAAGTCGGGCGGCGTTTACTATAACCCTGAGCTTTAAACCTTGAACTTTGAACTTAAAATAAGTGATTACCAAACTTAATCTTGCTACACAGCCTTTTCGCAACCGGACGCTGCCGTATTTGGCGGCGCTTCTGCTTTTAACATTCGCCGTCGCGGGCGCGATTTTCGCTTTTGCCGAACTGCGCCGGACAGTCGCCGATAACGAATTAGCCAAAAGCGACATCGAGCAGATGTCGGTCGAAGTAAAAAACCTGAAAGGTCAGGGCGAACGAGTTCAGCAGGAATTGACGCCCGACCAAAGCACGCTGCTTATCGCCGCGCATCAATTAGTAGCCAATAAAACATTCGGATGGTCGCGTCTTTTCGCCGATTTGGAACAGGTTTTGCCCGGCAGCGTGAGCGTTTCGCGCATCAACGTTCAGAATATATTTAAGGAAGGCGACCGGACGAAAGCCGAACTCGAATTCGGCGTTCTCAGCCGCGATTATCAGAGCGTGATGACGATGATTGATAATATGAACGGTTCGGGACTTTTCCAGGCGGAACTGCGCGGGCAAGACCGCCAGAAAACCGAGCGGCTGACTTATTCGGAATACACTCTGCGCCTCGTCTATACTTCGCGCAACAATTACGCGCCCGCCTCCGACGTGGCGCAGACGCAGGAAGCGCAGGAGGCGAACAGGTAACACATGGCTGAAAATTTCAAATCCAACCAAAACGAAGACGCAAGCCCTGAGACGGAAATTCTGGTCAACGATTACGGAACGACGACCAGAGATTCGACCGTCGTCGTCGAAGAAGAAACGCGCACGGTTCTCCTGACCGATAATGAAACAATCATTATCGAAAAAGAACCGAAAATCGACATCGTTCCGAAAAATCGCCCGCGGAAAATTTACGACGGAATGTGGGGCAAAGCCGAAATCGCCACCGTCGGCTTGGGAATGCTCGCGGTTTTGTCGGTCGTTATCTTGTTCGTTCTGGTAGTTCTGCCAGCGCGGAAAGAACTTGAACGAAACAGAGCCGAACGCGCCCGTCTCGACGTCGAACTAATTTCGGCGCGCAATAAATACGGCGATATTACTTCGACCGAAGAACGCGTCGCGCGGCTTATCACCAGCGTGGACGATTTTGAAAACAGGTTTCTGCTTTCTTCGATTAACGGAAAAACCGCGCTTTACCAGCGTCTCAACGGTTTGATTTCCGCTTACGGTTTAGTCAATTCGAGCGGTCCCGATTACGCGCCGCTGGAAATTTCCGCCGACCGGCGCGCTTCGGAATCGGAATCGGAAGGCGGCAGAGAAAAATTTCAAAGTCTGTTTCCGGGCGTTTATATTACGACGACGGTCGAAGGCTCGTATCAGAATTTGCGTCGATTTATCAGAGATATAGAAACCGGCGGGCAGTTTGTCGTTATCAGCGCAATCGAACTCGCGCCCGCGGAAAACGAAGATAATAATACGAACGGCGCGGCGCAGGCGTCAATCAATAACGTAACCGTAACTCCGCAAACGGATTACGAGCAGGATTACAGCTTTCCTAATTCCGGTTTTCCGCAGGTTGACGGAATCCCGAATCAAACCGGCGTCTCGTCGCCGACGACGCAAACCGTAAAACGGGCAGCGGCTCCGCGCGGAAAAACACGCGGCGAAACGGTCAGCCTGCGGCTTGAAATGGCGGCGTATTTCCGTCGCCCAAATGCTCTGCCGATTCCAATCGCCGCTCAGTAACAAACAGCAATGATAAAGATTTTCGAGGGCAAAACTCCGACAGAAAGAAACAAAATTATCGCCGCGGGCGTTCTCGGCGCGATGGCTTTGCTTGCCATTCTCTACAATGTCGTCGGACTTTACCCGAGCCGCAAAACGACCGTAACCGTCCGAACCGCATCGCCGACGCCGACCGCTTCGCCGCGCTCGAATGCGGAGAGCGTCGCCGCGCTGCCGAATCAGGCGGAAATGGATTTTGAATACACGACGACGCCCGTTGTTTATAATGCCGGTTCGTTTTACGCGCCCGACGCGGGCAGAAATATTTTCGCTTTTTACGAGCCGCCCGCGCCGACGCCGTATGTAACGCCTTCGCCGGTCTTTAGAACGCCGCCGCCCGTTCCGCCGCCCGCGCCTGAGCCGACGCCGCCGCTTTTAATCGCTTTCGTGTCGCCGCAGACGGTTTATGCCGGTTCAAAAACTTTCAGATTGGAAGTCAACGGCGATAAATTTACACCCGATTCGGTAATTTTATTTAACGGCAGCCAACTGCCGACAACTTTTATCAGCCCGCAGCAGCTCGTCGCCGATGTTCCGTCGAACTTTATTTCCGGCGAAGGCGGCGCGATAATCACGGTCGCCACGCCGGACGGGAGACTTTCTTCAAACACGTTCGCGTTTAATATTCAAGCGCCGCCGCGACCGCAGTTTCAGTATATCGGGATGATTGGACGCAAGCGCGCCAACAACGACACGGCGTATTTTCAGGAGACGGACAAACCGGCGCCGTTCGGAGCGCGCCTTAACGATGTCGTCGTCGGGCGTTTCCGCGTCGCGAGTATTTCGCCGAGCGAAGTTGTTTTCGAGGATGTCAATCTCGGTTTTCGCCATAAGCTCGCGCTTTATCGTCCCGCGCCCGGACAAAGCGCGACGAACAAGCCCGTCCCGAACACTGGCTATAATCCTGATAATCAAGGCGCGCCGATTTATAATACGCCGTCGCAGGAAGAAATTCCCGGTATTCCGAGCAATATTCCGCGATACGTTCCGCCGCCGAAACCTTCGCCGACAGACAATAATGACGATGATGGAGATAATTAAATCAGCGGTCGGCAGTCAGCCGTCAGCCGTCAGCCGGACAAAAACGGCAGGGCGATTTTTCACCGCGAAAATCTATAAAGGAAAATTCGGTGTCCGGCAATTGATTGATGACAAACAGCCGGTAAATCCAAAATCGCAGCGCGGAATGTCGCTAATCGCCGTTTTAGCGGTGATGACTATTTTCGCCGTCGGGCTTCTGGCGGTTGCGCCAACCGTTCAGCAGGGCGTTCAGCGCGAACGCGAGCTTGAATCAATCAGGCGCGGCGAGGAAGTCGCCGAAGCAATCAAACAATACATCGTTTTTTACGGAGGCGCGAAACTTCCGCGTTCGATGGACGATTTACTCGAAGGACTTCCGCTGGGAACGAAAAAACGTCAAATATTAAGAGTATCGGCAACAATCGACCCGCTTTCGGAAGACGGCAAATGGCGACTCGTCAAACCGGACAGCCCGGCATTTATAAATTTCGGAAAGCGCGTCCAGATTTATAACAACGGCTTGCTGCCGTCGTCCGAGCCGAGCCGATTATTCGACCGTTACGCCGTCGCCCTGACCAATATCGTCATCACCCAAAGCGAAACTGATACGGCGGAAGCGGACGAATCGGAAATCGAGACAGTAACCGAAAATACGCCTTTTATCGGAGTTGCCAGCCAGAGCCGAAGCAAATCCGTCCTCACCTATTACGGCATCGAAAATCACAGCAAATGGGTTTTCACGCCGCTTTTTCGCGGTTCGGGAACAAGAGGCGGCGGCGGACGCAGAAACAGAGGCGAAACAGATTCTGACCGGCGAGTTGTCCCGTAATAAAAAAATGGACGAAACTTTTTTCAAAGCGTCCGTCCGTCGTCTCTAAACTCAATTTTTTCTTATTATAACGTCAGTTCGGGATAAGCAAAAATAGAAAGACAATAGCCGCAAAAAAGCACAAAGTCGCAAAAGAATATAGAGAAAAAATCTTTTTTGCGTGTTTTGTGCTTTTTCGCGGCTATTATTTCTTATCCCGAACCGACGTTATTTACAAACTAAAATTAAAACTGACGAATCCGGTTGCCTTAACCGGCTCGCCGTCGCGAACGAACGGCTTAAACTTCCATTTCTTTACGGCGTCGGTTGCCGCTCTCTGAAGCAGCGCCGGACCGCTGGTTTTCTGCACTTCGGCGACCTGCCCGCTTTCGTCAACCATCAGTTCGACGCGCACGACGCCGCTTGTCCGCATACTTCGCGCCGCGGGCGGATATACCGGATTGGATTTTTGCGTGGCGTAATCGACCAGAGAACCGACGATTAAAGGCGAGTCGCTTTTCGGCGCGGATAAAGCGCTGACCGGCACGGATGAAGCGTTGTTCGCTTGATTCGACGGCGTTCCGGCGTTCGTATTTTCTACACGACGGCTTCTGGTCTGGAGAATTTTATTTTCGGCATTTTCGACAGTCGTCTTCGGAGCTTCGACCGGCTTTTTTTCCTTAACGGTTCGCGCCGCGTCGTTCGCCGGTTGGGAAATGTTGTTTGAGACAGGCGTTTGGTTTACCGCATTGCCGGATGAACCCTGAACAGGCTGGAAAACCGGCGCGACTTGCGGCGACGGCGGCGCGGTTGGATTTTGATTATTTGCCGGAAGATTTGTCGCCATCGCCGCGTTGCTCATCGGCAATTCTGTCGTCGGCTCGCCCGCCGCGTTGACGATAACGCTTCTCGAATTGGCAAGCTGTTCGCGCGCGTCGGCGGCTTCATCCTTCCAGCGCTTGGCGTCGTAACCGTCTTTTGCCAGACTCCCTCTCGCATTCGTCGCTTCTTCGAGCAGCGCCATCGCGTCGGACGTTTGCTTTTTATCCGCGCCCAAAATCTTCGATTGGGCGACAATCATTTCCAAAGTTTCGCGCATTTTCTGCACATCGACCGTCGCTTCGATTGGCAGATTGCGGTCGGAGACGCTCAAACCAAGCGATTTGTAGCGTTCGAGCTGCGTTCGCGCGCCCCGAACGACTTGTCCGGCAACGGCGAAATAGCTTGCCGCGCCGTTTTGTCTAGCGATTTTCTGCGGGCTGGAAACGTCTTTCAAAAAATCCTGCGCGCGCTTGTAATCGCCCTGCTCCAAATAACTGTTCATCAGCAAAACATTGGTAACGCCGTGAACGGTCGGTTCCGAGGTTTCGCGCCGGATGTTTTCGAGTTCGTAAATTGCGGCGTTGTAATTTTTAACCACAATATACGCCTTCGCCTTTGCCACGCGCTGACGCATCACGTCGGCGGACGACGGCGCAGTTTGGGCTGAAATTATAAAACCAAAGGTAAAAATTAGTAAAATAGAAGTGCAGAGTCTTCTGACATTTAGCGGCATTCGAGTCTTCTCCTTAAATTGTTTTTGACTTAAATTTTCCGCAAAGGTCAAAGCGCGCCCGTGTAAAGCCCGACTTTCCAGCGACCTCAACAAAAATAATTTGTCTATAAAAGATTTTCAAAACGACAAAAAAACAAGTTTTGATTAACCTGAATTACTGACCTGATAAACTATTGATGATTTTTCGGCGATATGCGTTTGCAGTTCCTTTTATAGCATTTTCGTCGAGCGTGAGCAAACGCCGGTCGCGCATTGTAATCTGCCCGTCGATGATAACCGTCCGCACATCCGACGCTTTAGTCGCGTAAACCAGGTGTGAATAGACGTTATAAACGGGCGTTTGATGCAATCCGTCGAAATCGACAATCGCAATATCGGCGCGTTTCCCGGCTTCGAGCGAGCCGGTAATTTTTTCCAGATGCAAAGCTCTCGCGCCGCCGATTGTCGCCATTTCAAAAGCCTGTTCCGCCGTTACGACTTTCGGGTCGCCGGAGAAAACCTTATGCAGTTTCGCCGCCGTGTCCATTTCTTCCCACAAATTTAAATCGTTGTTCGACGCCGCGCCGTCAGTTCCCAAACCGATTGCCAAATTCTTTAAAAGCATTTGCGGAACAGGCGCGACGCCGGACGCCAGCTTCATATTCGACTGCGGATTGTGCGCGACGCCGACGCCGAATTTTTTGAGCAAATCTATTTCTCCGTCATTTGCAAAAACGACGTGCGCGGCAATCGTCCGTTCGTTCAAAAATCCGATTCGCGCCAGATATTCTATGGGGCGCGCGCCGTATTGTTTTGTAATATCATCAACTTCCGTTTTCGTTTCGGCAACGTGAATAACGACCGTCGCGTTCAACCTGTCGGCGGATTTTTTAACGGCGTTCAGATGTTCGGTCGTCAACGTGTATGGCGCGTGCGGCGCAAACGCGGGAACTATCAGCGCGTGATTTTTCCATTTCTTGACGAAATTTTCCGTGTAGCGAATCGCGTCTTCGGGCGTTTTGTTGTCGGCGACCGGAAAACGAATAATCGTTTCGCCCAAAACACCGCGCACACCGGCTTTCGCGGTTTCGTCCGCAACGGCGTCTTCAAAATAATACATATCGCAGTATGTCGTCGTTCCGCCGCGAATCATTTCCGCCAATCCCAATCGCGTTCCGGCGCGGACGAAATCTTCGGTTACGTTTTTCGCCTCAGCCGGAAAAATAAATTTGGTCAGCCATTCCTGCAAATCCAAATCGTCCGAGATGCCGCGAAAAAGCGCCATCGGAATGTGCGTGTGCGCGTTGATTAAACCGGGAATGACGACTTTTCCCCGCGCGTCGATGATTTGTTTTGCCGAGTATTTTCGATTGATTTCGGCAGCGTTTCCGACGGCGACAATACTGTTTTTATCGACGGCAATCGCGCCGTTTTCGAGAACACGCCTTGAGGCGTCCATCGTTACGATTGTTCCGTTTTGAACGATTAAATCAACTGTTTTTCGCTGCGCCGAAATTATTCGCGGGAAAAATAAAAAAAATAAAAAAAATGAAATGAATAATAAAATCTGCGGTTTTTTCATAGCTGAATTTACTACGATTCGGCGGAAAAGTGCAAATAATTAACAAATTTCAAGAAATCGTTTAGAATGTTTTTCGAGGTATAAATTATGTCAGCCGTTATCGAAATCCCCGTTCAAACGCAACCTTTAACCGGCACTTTCAACAGTGAAAATCTCAAACTGCGGCAAATCACCGTCAAAGAATACGACCAGATGATAGAGGGCGGAGTTTTTGACGAATCCGAC
>JALZOE010000531.1 GCA_030857325.1 Acidobacteriota bacterium | reverse complement strand
CGTCGGTATTGCTCACGCCGTCAACCAGATAATTGACCGCGTTGCGGCGCAAACCGTTGATTGAAACGCTGGCGCGGCTCGTTAAACCGAAATTCGATTCGTCGTCCAAATCCGAACTGACGCCCGGAATAGTTTCCAGCAGACGGATAAAATTTCGATTGTTGAGCGGCAGTTCCGTTACCTGATTTCCCGACACGAGAGCCTGCCCGGTCGGACTGTCCTGAAGAAGCGGCGCTTCATCCGTTACGGTAACGATTTGATCCACCGTGCCGACTTCCAGAGTAATGTCAATCGGGCGGCGGTCTCTCGCGCTTAACGTCGCGTTGACGACGGATTTTTTAAATCCCGTCTGCTCGACGCTGATTGTATAAATACCGGGCTTGAGCGGGAAAACATTGTAGTTTCCTTCATCGTTAGCCTGAACACGGCGTTCTTCGCCGGTTTCCGTGTTAATTACGACAATCGTTGCATTCGGAATGGCGGCACCGGTCGAGTCAACGACCTGTCCGGTAATCGTCGCCGAGGTTTCTTCCTGGGCAACTGCAAAACCGCTGAAGCTCAAGAGCAGCGCGATTGCCAAAAACAAAAAATGTATTTTTTTCGGAAAAATTTGTTTCATAGTCTTTCTATTTTTATTCCTTTTCAATATTCAAAAATTTACGAAAACAAAGTTGGAGCCATAAGAAAAATTTAGATTTTTGGAAAAGTCTTCAAATTTTCGTTATCGATATTTAGACGAACCAACACGCGAAATTACCGGAAACAATGTGCTGACTTGGTTTTAAGCGATTATTGGAAACTCAACGATGTTTATAAATTAAACCTGTCTATTTATAAAGCAAAAATGATGCCCGACGTTTCGAGAATGTTACCAAATCGTTTTGGTATGATTTTTCGATGTCTTCGGGTGCGTCGGCGCGTTTCACTTTTTCCAGCACGTCGTCGTTGACCAGAAGACGTAAGAACTTATCAGCCTGCCAATCGTTCGGGTAAAGTTTGCGGAGCGCGACGGCGATTTCGATGCCGGTTTTGACCGATTGAAACCGGGCGCGGTCGGTGATGACGACGTTTATTCCGCCGAGGTCTTCGTTTTTGAAAACCGATGCGTTCGGCTTGAATTTTACCGGAACGAAACGGACGCCGCCCAAGTTTCTGCCGTTTAAATAAGTCGCAAGTTTTCGCCCGTCGAGCCACGGCGCGCCGACGACTTCAAACGGCGTGTCGGTTCCGCGACCGACCGAAACGTTTGTGGTTTCGAGCAGTCCGATGCCCGGATAAAGCGTCGCTTCGGTCAGGGAACGCATATTCGGCGACGGATTCGTCCACGTCTGATTTGTCTGGTCGAACCACATCGAACGCTGCCAGTTTTCCATTTTTATCACGCGCAAGTCCGCGCCGATTTTGCGTTCCGCGTTCATCATCATTCCGAGTTCGCCGATAGTTAAACCGTAGCGAACCGGAATCGTATGCGCGGCGATAAAAGAAAGTTTGCTTTCCTCGGCGAGTGAGCCTTCGACATCGACGCCGTTTATCGGATTCGGGCGGTCGAGAACATAAACCGGCTTTCCGGCTTTCGCCGCTTCTTCCAGCACGTTGCGAAGCGTCGCCGTATAAGTGTAAAAACGCGCGCCGATGTCCTGGATGTCATAAACAATCGCGTCTAAATCTTTTAACTGCTCCGGTTTCGGGCGGCGCGTCTCGCCGTAGAGCGAATAAACCGGCAAACCCGTTTTACTGTCAATCGAATCTTTAATGCCTTCTTCGTCGAGTTCGCCGCGAATGCCGTGTTCCGGCGAGAAAAGCGCGACGAGTTTGACGTTCGGCGCGTTTTTCAAAACGTCTATCGTCGGCTTGCCCGACAAATTTCTGCCCGTATGATTTGTTACCAAACCTATTCGCAGATTGTTTAATTCTTTAAAGTTATTCTTTTCGAGAACGTCGATGCCGTTTAAGACCGTAGCCGTTTGAACCGGCTGCTGACTGCTGACCGCTGACTGCTGACTTCTGAATTTCGGAATCTGCGCGGCGACTTGCGATGAATAAATATTTTCAGCAAGGCGAAACGCTTCAACGGGCGTATCTTCGACCGCCGAAGCCGCGACGGTTGCGACTTTGGCGCGCGTCGAAGTTACGTCGCCTTTGCCGTCCGGGTGAACGCGGTTTGAAAGAAAGACGACGAACGTGTTTGAAACGCGGTCAATCCAGACGCTCGTTCCGGTAAAACCCGTGTGTCCGAACGACCCCAACGGAAAAAGCTCGCCGCGATTCGACGAAAAACTCGAATTTATATCCCATCCAAGCCCGCGCGTCGCGCCGTCTTCTGAAATCACAACCGGCGCTGTCATTCGCGCAACCGTTTGCGCCGACAAAATTCTTTTGCCGTCGAGAATGCCGCCGTTCAAAAGCATCTGACAGTATCGCGCCAAATCGTCCGCGGTCGAAAAAAGTCCGGCGTGTCCTGCAACTCCGCCCATACGGAAAGCCGTCGGGTCGTGAACTTGTCCGCGCAGCATTTGTTCGCCCGTTTTG
>JALZOE010000530.1 GCA_030857325.1 Acidobacteriota bacterium | reverse complement strand
GTTTCGATTTGCACAAAAACCCGCGCGTTATCGTCGAAGCCTACGACGACGCTTCGGGCGTAACGGCTGAATTTAATTTAAATCTGCTGCGCCGCATCAATCGCGAACTCGGCGCAAATTTCGATTTGAACAAGTTTTCGCACTACGCCATTTATCACCCGATTGAATGCGCGGCGCGCTCATTTTTAATCAGTTGCGAAGCGCAGACGATTCATATCGAAAAGCTCAATCGAAAATTCGACTTTAAGGCGTGGGAGCCGATTTTCATGGAAATCTCGCAAAAATTTTCTCTGAAAGCGATTGAAGACTTAGCCGAAGCAAGCGGTTTTCAAACGACGAAAAACTTTTTCGACGCCGGACGTTATTTTGTTGATTCGCTCTGGAAAACGAAAAAGTGTTAAATGGTTAATTAAAGAATATTTCTTCCATTTACCACTTACCGCTTTTTATGAATTTCACGATTCTTCGTTTCGACGAACTCGAATCGACCAGCACCGAAGCCGCCAATCAAGCCAGACGCGGCGCGGGCGAAGGCTTGGGCGTCGTCGCCGCGCGGCAAACTGCCGGACGCGGGCGGCACGGGCGCGAGTGGATTTCGGAAAAAGACGCCGGACTTTATTTCAGCCTTGTTCTGCGCCCGAAAATCGAAGCGCGATTTTTGCCGCTGATTACTTTGACGAGTGCCGTCGCGGTTTTTGAGACGCTTTGCCGATTCGGTTTGAATCCCGATATAAAATGGGCGAACGACATTCACGTTCAGGGAAAAAAAATCTGCGGAATCCTGGCTGAAACGTGCGAGACGAATCTCGGTTTGGCGGTTGTCGTCGGTGTCGGCATAAATTTAAAATCTTCAAACTTCCCGCCCGAATTAAAAGAAATCGCCGCGTCAATCGAAGCCGAAACGAACCGGGCAATCAACGTCGAGATTCTGCTTCAAACCTTAACCGGTTATTTATCAACCTTCTGCGGAATTTTATACGGCGAAAACGGCGCGGAAAATATCCGCAGCGAATGGACGAAACGTTCAACCTACGCTGTCGGAAAGGAAGTTCGAGCGGTTCTTGAAAATGAAATTATTACCGGCATCACTCGCGGCATCGAACCGGACGGCGCGCTGCGGATTGAACAGGCGGACGGCGCGCTGAAAATCGTCCGCGCCGGGGAAATCGAAAAATTGAGAGCGAATATTTAAAATATTTAAATGGTTAAATTTTTCCGAAGCAAAGTATGAATTGAACTTTAGGGCGCAACGGTGTAGTTTGTAGAGAGCGAGGATTTATACAAAATTTTATGAATAAAGAATTTGATTTTGACGCAGGCGAAGACGATTTCGACGATTTCGACCAGGAATTGTCCAGCGAAGATTTCGCCGATTTTGACGAAGACGAACTTGGCGACGTGATGATGCGGACGGCGATTTTATCGAAAAATAATTTAGTCGCTCTGCTCTGTGTCAAAACGGCGGACGAAGGCGGCGCTATCTGCCGCGTTGACCCGCGCGAATCGCGCCCGTCGGTTCAGGTTTACGACGACCCGCAAAAGGCTCTCGACTGGTTTAATAAAAGCCTGCGAACAAGCAAACAAAACGGCTGGCTGGTAGTTTACGACGGATTGCCGCTGCAAGGATAGTATTTAACGGAAAATGGAAAATGGATAATGGGTAATGTGAAAACAATTTCTTCATTATCCACTATCCATTTTCCATTTTTCATTATGCTTCTTGTCGTTGACATCGGAAACACGAACACCTCGCTCGGCGTTTATCGAGACGAAAATTTAATCGCGCATTGGCGGATGGCGACGGTTCGTTACCGAACAACCGACGAATACGGCGTTTTGGCGCGCCAGATGTTTTCCGTTTCCGGCATCGACTACAAGGAAATTTCCGCCGTCATCATCGCTTCGGTCGTTCCGCCGCTTAATTTCACCTTTCAAAAAATGTCCGAAAATTATTTCGGACACGCCGCGATTTTTGTTGACAACAAATTGGATTTGGGTTTGCCGATAAAATATAATCCGCCGTCGGATGTCGGCGCGGACAGAATTGTTGACGCGGTGGCGGCGATTGCGCGTTACGGCGCGCCGTGTATCGTCGTTGATTTCGGAACGGCGACGACATTTGACGCGATAAATGAACAAGGCGAATATATGGGCGGCGTTATTACGCCGGGAATCACGATTTCTTCGGACGCGCTTTTTTCACGCGCCGCCAAACTTCCGCGCGTGGAAATAAAAAAACCGGAAAACGTTATCGGCGCGTCAACCGTCGGCTCGATTCAATCGGGTCTTTATTACGGTTACGCCGGATTAGTTGACGGAATCCTGCGCCGGATGATTAAAGAATTGGGCGAAAAAACCCGCGTCGTCGCCACCGGCGGACTCGCGCCGCTTATCTCGCAGGCGTCCGAATTGATTGAAACGGTCGATGATAATCTGACGCTCGAAGGCTTGCGGCTTATCTACAAAAAGATAAGAACTTCTTAATTTATCGAATTTCCAATTTAGAAATTACGCAACAAAAAAGATTATAGACT
>JALZOE010000108.1 GCA_030857325.1 Acidobacteriota bacterium | reverse complement strand
CGCGAACAAACACGCGCATTTCACGAAAAAGAACAGAAAAAATTAGCCGCGAATTACACAAATAACACGAATAAGGGCAAGTAGGTCTTAGGAAATAGGTTTTAGGTGTTAGAAAAATTCATAAGCCTAAAACCTGACACCTGTTTCCTAACACCTGATTTCCATTCGTGTTATTTGTGTAATTCGCGGCTAAAAATCTTTCGTGTTCTTTCGTGTTTGTTCGCGGCTAAATTTCTTATGCTTTCGCTTGCTGCGCTTTTTCGGCAAACATTTTGTCGAGCGCGGTTGTCATTACGCCGATGCCGAACTCGCCCGCCGAGCGCGATTTTAATTTTCCTTCCGCATCGAACAGGTAATAGACCGGAACCCAGCCTTGTTCATTCAAAAAAGCGTCTTTTAATTTGTGCCGGTTATCGACGGCGCAAACGTCGTCAATACAGTGTTCGGCGATTGTCGCTTTTACTTTTTCCAAATCGGTGTCGGCTTCGTAGCGCGGCATATGAATCGCCACGGCGCGTAATCCTTTTTCTTTATATTTGGCTTTTAATTCCTGAAGTTTCGGCATATTTTCCTTGCAGATGCCGCAGCTTGTCGCCCAGAAATAAACCAATGTCGGTTGACCGCCGACGTAATCATCGACTGTTTCTTGAAGCTCGTTCAACCAGTGGCTCGCGCCTTCAAATTTCGGTATCGTGTCTCCAATTCTCATTGGCATAATTTACTACTCCTAAAAATAATTTATAATTTCGATTTTATATAAAAACAATTTTCTGCCTGTATAATGAAACTCTTTGCCTGTAATTTAAAGTTTGGGAAAAGTTTCACTTGGCAGCGCAAAACAAAAGAGTTGATTTTTCAAGGTCAACTCTTTTGTTTGAATTTAAGCCGCGAATAATTGCCAAAAAACAATCGTCCGCATTTTTTCAAATTAGCCGGCGGTTTGCGTCCGAGTCTCAGTGCCTTGGATTGGCGTTTCTTTTTTCATCGTTTCCATTTTTTCCATACTGGACTTGATGCCGTCGGCGACGCGCTGCCCGTATTCTTCGTCGCATTGGCGCAGCAATCCGACCATTCTTTCCTGAATGTCCGTGTTGCACTGCGCGAGCGCGTCGGAAAGATTTAAAACGAGGTCGTCGCGTTCCCATTGCTCAATCGAGCGATAGCGTTCGCCCGCTTGTTTGAAATTGTTCTCGCGGTCGATTTTCCGGCGCACGAGATTTCCCTGAACATACGGCGTATGGTCTTTGCCGTCGGGCGTGCCTTCTTTCAAACCGCCGAGGCTCGACGGCTCGTAGTTGACGTGCGGATTTTCGCCGCCCGTGTCAACCATATAAGTCATTTGACCGTCGCGCTGGTTGGTGGCGACATGCGTTTTCGGCGAATTAATCGGCAATTGCAGATAATTCGGTCCGACGCGATAACGCTGCGTGTCCGAATAAGACATCGTGCGCCCTTGAAGCATTTTGTCGTCGGAAAAGTCTAATCCGTCAACCAGAACGCCTGTTCCGAACGCGACTTGTTCGACTTCGGCAAAATAGTTTTTCGGGTTTCTGTCTAGAACCATTCGTCCGATGGGCAGCAGCGGAAATTGCTCTTCGTCCCACGTTTTCGTGTCGTCGAGCGGGTCGAAGTCCAGTTCGGGATGGTCGTCGTCCGACATAATCTGGACGCAGAATTCCCATTCGGGGAAATCGCCGCGTTCAATCGCGTCGTATAAATCCTGCGATGCGTGATTGAAATTCGTGCCTTGAATTTCGCTCGCCTGCGCCTGTGTCAAAGATTTAATCCCTTGCTTGGTTTTCCAATGATATTTCACCAGAACGCCTTCGCCTTCCGTGTTAAACCATTTATAAGTGTTCACGCCGAAACCGTCCTGATGACGATAATCCTGCGGAATTCCGCGCGGGCTGAACAAAAAGGAAATCATATGCATCGATTCGGGCGTCAAACCGATAAAATCGAAAATTCTTTGCGCGTCCTGCCGATTCGTTACCGGGTCGGGTTTGAAAGCGTGAACGACATCAGGAAATTTCATCGGGTCGCGGATAAAGAAAACGGGCAGATTGTTGCCGACCAAATCCCAGTTGCCGTCGTCAGTATAAAATTTCGTCGCAAAACCGCGCGGGTCGCGCAGGGTTTCCGGCGAATGTCCGCCGTGAATAACGCTCGAAAACCGCACGAACATCGGAGTGCGCTTGCCTTTTTCCTGAAAAAGTTTAGCGCGCGTAAAATTTGAAACGGGAGCGTCGCCCGCCGTACCGTAGGCTTCAAAATAACCGTGCGCGCCCGCGCCGCGCGCGTGAACGACCCGTTCCGGGATTCGCTCGCGGTCGAAATGCGTGATTTTTTCGATAAACGGATAATTTTCCAAAGTCATCGGACCGCGATTGCCGACCGTCCGCGCGCTTTGATTATTGTAAATCGGATGTCCCTGCCGATTCGTCAAAACCTCGCTGGCATCCGCCGGTTCCATCGGCTTTTCAGGGTTGATTTTGTCAGTTTTATTGCTGTCGTCTTCTATCATTGCTTTTCCTCCAATTTTGTTTTTTTAGAAAAAAAGTCCACTAAGTTGTAAAACTTAGTGGACTTGCCTGAATTATTAAACCGTCATATTTTCCTGTCCCGGCGTCCAGTCAGCCGAGCAAAGCCCGCCGGTTTGAAGCCCCTGCAAAACGCGCAAAGTTTCGTCGACCGAGCGTCCGATGTTCAAATCGTGAACGACCGCATACTGCAAAACGCCTTCCGGGTTGATGATATACAAACCGCGCAGCGCGATGCCTTCTTCTTCAACTAAAATATTGTATTGACGAGCGAGTTTGCCGCCCGTGTCCGACGCGAGCGGATACTGCAAACCGGCAACGCCGTTTTCCTCGCGCGGCGTTTTAATCCACGCGCGGTGCGAGTGAACGGAATCGGTCGAGATGCCGACGACTTCCGCGCCGATACCTTGTAATTCGTCGAGTCTGTCCGAAAAAGCCGTTAATTCGGTCGGGCAGACGAACGTGAAATCGAGCGGGTAAAAAAGTAAAACCAGCCATTTGCCCGCGTAATCGGAAAGTTTGACGTTCTCGCCAAGCGTTTCCATATTCTTCGTCGAAGGCATATTAAAATCCGGCGCGGGCTGCCCGACTTTCGCCGTGATTGGTTCTTTTGCTAATGCTGTTGCTGCTGACATATAAATTTATTATTTCCTTGTTTATTAATTTTACGAATTTATTTACATTCGGGACACAAACCGCGCAGGGTTAATTCCAAAGATTCGGGTTTGAACTTTGAAAATTTCGCCGCCAGCTTCAATATTTCTTCCGGCAGTTCGATTTCCATATCGACCAATTTGCCGCATTTGCTGCAAATAGCGTGGTCGTGGCGCGAAGTCAAACGGTCGAAACGCGCCGCGCCGTTGCCGAAACTGATTTCCGAAATATGTCCGGCTTGCTTCAAAAAACGAAGCGAATTATAAACCGTCGCAAACGAAATTCCCGGCAAAAGCGCCTTCGCCCGGTCGAAAACTTCGTTTGCCGTCGGATGTTCTTCAGCTGTAAGTACAACCTGAAGAACAACTTCGCGCTGTTTCGTTAAACCCAAATCTCCGATATTTTCTATTGCGTGTTTCATTATGTCCGAATTGGATTTAGAATAATTCTAATTCAAGAGGGTGTCAAGTTCTATACTTTTTATCTAAAACAAAGTTTTAGTTGTTGATGTCGGGAACTTCCGCGCCTGCGGGAACGAGCCAAAATTGAATTGATTCATCAGTTGCCGAATCTTTTATTAACGTAATTCTTTCCTTTTTGATTCCCGCCTTTATTAAAGAATCGAAAAGTTTTTGTTCTGTCAGCTTTATGGTTTTCTGTGAAGTGTTTTTCTTATGTCTAAAAATTATGTAAATCTGAGCGGTTGGGTCGTTGTCCAATGCGCGGAGTTTTTCAAAGACTTCGGCTTTTTCCAGGCGTGAAACGAATGTTGGAAGTATTTCAATTAAAGTCGCTACCGGCGGCGGCTCAATAATCATTGATTCGGAAGCAGTATTTGAACAACCTTCAGGTAAGCCTGTTACCTCAAATTGCACCGTTAAACCTTTGGCAACGGCAGTATTGCTTTGTAAAACCTTTACTGTGAAAATTCCTGGTCTTTCAATTATGTTACCGTTTGCAACTGTCCATTTGTATTGAACTTTGTAGTTTTCAATTTCTTTGCCTACTGTTGCGGTATAAATTAATGGTTCGTTCGTAATTTCCATAACGCTCGGACCGGTTACGGAAATTGTCGGACAAGGAAAAGTTGCATTCGTTTGCGCGAATGTGGCAGAAGACAAAACTAAAACTAAAACTAAAACTAAAGCAAAATAAAGGTTTTTCATAAAACCTGATGTTAAGAATCCTGACTTGCCGCTTTGGTTTCGGGCGCGTTGATATATAAAATTCTGGTGCAGCTCTCGCAGGTGATGATGCGGTCGCTGGTTTTTAGTTCGACCTGCATTTGCGGGCGCAGTTTCATAAAACAGGCGCTGCACGAACCTTTTATTACTTCGGCGACGGCGATTCCGTCGCGGCTTCTCTGCGCCAGACGGTTGTAAATCGAAGCCATCTGCGCGGGCAAGGTAACAAAAACTTCGTGGCGTTTTTTCGTTTCCGATTCAAATTCTTTACGGCTTTTGTCGATTTCCTTATCAAATTCCGCCAAAGCCGCGTCGCGGTTCGATTCCAGAGAACTTATTTCTTCGCCGCGTTCGGCTAAAGCTCGTTCGACTTCTTCGATTTCCGTCATTTTTTCCAATGTCTGCGTTTCAAACGCGGCGACTTGTTTTTGCAGCGCGTCGGTTTCGCGCATTGCAGTTTCGTATTCTTTTTGATTTTGGGAATTCTTCAGGTTGCGGTCGGCGCGTTCGATGTAAGTTTTCGTCTCAGAGATTTGTTTTTCAAGATTGGCGCGTTCGGTTTGCGCCGCGTCGCGTTTTGCCTGTATCTCCCGAATGGAAGAAGCGTGCTGTTCAAACTCTTGTTCGATACCAGCACGCTTCTGTTCCGCTCCGTCAATGGCTTTTTTTAGTTTACGGATGTTCGTGTCCGTTTTCTGTAATTCGATTAACTTTTCAAGTTCTGATTTCACTTCGGAAAATCTCCTGTTAAAACAACTTTTATAGGAAAATTTTCACATATTATCGATTTGCTTGCAACAATCAAAAATATAAATAAGAAATGGAAAATGGATAACGGATAATGGATAATGTCGTTTTTTTTGAATTTTCCATTATCCGTTATCCGTTATCCGTTTCTCGCCACCGTTTTTCATTCTCTAAAATCGGACGACTTCTTCCGGCGCGTCGTTGCCTTCCGCCGCTTTCCATTCTTCCTTTGAATTGTAAAAGTCGCAGTCGAACTTGGTTAAATACTCGATTTCAATGCCTTCGATTTCATCCGGCGCGTCTTCAAATTTAACGATTGTTCCGCAGCCGATAACTTCCGCGCCCATTTCCTTGACGATTTTTGCCGTCTCTTCGATTGCCCTGCCGGAGCGGATAATATCATCAACGATAATGCACGGATGAACGTCGCTGTCCTTTAAATACTGCCGAAATTGGCGAACGCCGCCTTCGATTTCCGCCCAGTAAATCTGTTCCGCGCCAAGAGCTTCGCGCACGGCGAAAGCAACGGGAATGCCGCCCGGACTCGGGCTGATAATCGAAATTTTCGGCAGGCGGGACGAAATCGCTTTGTCCATCCGAAACTTGCGGCTCAAACCGACCGACAAGACGCGCGAGTTGTCGTAGTAGCGAAACGCCAGCGGCATTTGAAAATAATGCGACGCGTGTTTGCCGCTCGGATAAACGAAATGTCCTTGCCGATACGCGCCGGTGCTTTCCAAAATCTGCATCACCGACTCTGACGACGGAATCAAATCTATCATTTTTAATCTCCTTTCTAAATCAAAAGTAATTTACGAAATTATACGATAAATTTTGATTGTTTTGAATTTAAGAATTTAATCGCCGAATTTATTTTGTTCGCGGTTTAGCAATTCCCGAATATCGGATTTTTGTTTTTGACTTAATTCTTCCGGTATATCTTTTACCCGAAACCATTCGGCGCGGTTGATTTCGCAGCTTTTTACTTCGGCTTCTCCGGTCGCTTCGGCGCGAAAGAGAATTTCGACGTGCCGATTTGTCGTCCGCGCCCTAATCAACCGGATATTTTTTAATTCCAAACCGGTTTCTTCGCGGATTTCACGGCTGACGGCTTTTTCCGGCGGCTCACCCGTTTTGATAAATCCGCCCGGAATTCCCCAATTTGAAAAAGGGCGCAAAACGTGGTCGAGAAGCAAAACTTCTCCTTTTTCGTTGGTTACGACCGCCGCTACCGAAACGGTGAATTTTTGCTGTGTCAGGCGAATTATTTTCAATCGTCCGCCGGGCGTTAGTTTTTTCCAGATTATACCGATTATCTTTTTTATCATTTCGGTCAACTTTTTGTTGAAAGAAACATCCGAGTTCTGATACAATGTTCCATCGGTTAAATAGTGTTTATTGACTAAAAACATTATTGGCGAGATTTCCCTGGTCTCCCACCAAATCAAAAGCCGCAATTTAACTTTCTAAACATATAACTACTTTCGACCGGAGGTTTCAATGCCGCAGGAATTTGCTCGTATTAAAACTGTATTCTTTGCCCTGTTCTTCGCTTTCGGATTCGTCGTTTCCTGTTTCGGACAAACCGGGAATTTACAAAACGAGTTGGAAAATTCCTTTAAAAAATTCAATCTCGCAAAAGTTAACAATCAATCGGCTTTACAAAAAGCCGAAGCCGAAAACCGTCTGACGATTCAGACCGCCGAAAAAAAATTCGAGCTGGTTTTAACGCCGAACGATTTACGTTCGACGCGGTATCGAGCCGAAAACACAATCGGCGAAGCGGTTCAGCCGTTAGAGAACGGCGTCGTTACGACATTTAAGGGTAAAATTTCCGGCGAAGACGCATCGACGGCGCGCGTCTCGATTGACGAATCGAAGATAGAAGGCTATTTCATTTCAAACGGCGAGATGTTTGTCGTCGAACCGGCGCAAAAATATTCGCGGGCAGCCGTCAGACAGGATTACGTCGTGTATCGCCCGGCGGATTTAATAAACCCGCCGGGTTTTTCCTGCGACGCGGATGTTTCGTCGAAAATCGAACAGGGCAGAGAAATGCTGGCGGCGAACGGCGCGAACAGCCCGACGGCTTCGCGCGTCGTCGAAATTGCGACCGAAGCGGATTTTGAATTTGTAACTCTGCTCGGCGGCGCAAACCGGGCGAACCGGGAGATTCTGGATATTCTGAATATGGTGGACGGCGTTTACGAAGCCGAACTCGGTTTAAAGATAAGCGTCGTTTACCAGCACGCCTGGTCAACCGCCGACCCGTTCGTTCCGACGACGACCAATACGCTTCTTGTCTCATTCAAAGATTACTGGAACGCGAATTTTCCCGCCGCGCAGATTCCGCGCGATACGGCGCATCTTTTTTCGGCTAAACCGACCGTTGCCGGACAAGGTTTGTCTTATATGGGAGTTGTCTGCAAAAATCCGGCTTTCGCTTACGGTCTGAGCGGCAGAATCGGCAGCGCGCCGGG
>JALZOE010000529.1 GCA_030857325.1 Acidobacteriota bacterium | reverse complement strand
AACCACAAATGCCGGTAGCCGGTAAAAAACACCGCCGCCGGAGGCAGCCCGCCGAAAGTCTCCGCGCCGAGCAGTGCCGGAAAGAGAAACGCCTCCGACAGAGAATAAACGAATGTCCAAACGAATAAAGGCATCCAAAGCCGTTTCAGTCGGCGGCTGAAAAAGCTCTCGAAACCGCCGTCAGGTTTTCTCGTCAGAGAAACGGTCAAAACAAAAAAACTCGACATCACCATCACAGGCAATGCGAAATCGCGGAATTTCAAAAAAAACCAGAGCGAGTTCGGAAAACCCGCCGCCACATAGACGTGCAGAAAAACGATGCCGAACGAAGCGACTACCCGCAGCACGTCCAACCCTTCATATCTCGCCGCCTCATGCCGTATTTCAGGTTTCGGAATATTCATCAAACTTTTTGATTAAGCAGGCAAAACTTAAAAGAAATAATAAAATTGACGCGGATACAAATCGCCGACATCTGAATTTATAACGGTTTTTCGCCCCTATAATCTCGTATTCGCGCCGGTTGCCGAAAAAACGGTTTTAAATGTATTCGAGATTCGAGTCTTTTCTAATTTCCTCTTCTTCACCGGAACAAACTTCGGCAAGCAGCGGCAGTTCGACCGTGAAAGTCGCGCCCAGATTTTCGCCCGCGCTCATCGCCGAAACCGTGCCGCCGTGGGCTTCGACAAGATGACGGACGATTGCCAGACCCAAGCCGAGACCTTTGTGTTTCGCCTTGTCGGTTTCGTCCGATTGGCGAAACGAATCGAAGACGAACGGCAGAAAATCGGAGCGAATGCCCGCGCCGTCGTCGTAAATTTTCAGCCGCGCGTGCGTTCCGGCGCGTTCGAGGCGGATTTCGATTTGTCCTTCTTCGCGGGTGAATTTGACGGCGTTCGAGAGCAGATTCCAGACGACTTGCTGCAAGCGCTCCGCGTCGCCGCTGACAAGCCCGATTCGCTCGTCAAAATCGCGGTGCAGACGAATGCGTTTGGCGGCGACTGCCGGCGCGACCGACTCAATCGCCGCGTCAATGGCGGCGCAAAGTTCGATTGGACGAGCGTTGATATGAAATTTTCCCGTCCTGATACGCGAAATATCCAGCAAATCTTCGACAAGCTGCGCCTGCGTTCTCGCGCTGCGCCCGATGACGGCGAGCGCGTGCCGGGTTTTCTCCTCGTCGAGCGTTCCTTTTTCCAGCAAATTCGTCCAGCCGAGAATCGTGTTGAGCGGAGCGCGAAGCTCGTGCGTGACCATCGCCAGAAAAGTGTCTTTGGCGCGATCCGCTTCTTCGGCGGCGCGGAGCGCTTTTCGCTCGCTCGTCAACAATCGGTCGCGCTCGCGCAGAGCGTTTTTTCGCTCGCCGTCAATCCAGCTAATCAAAAGCGCCGCCGCCGCGAAAACCGCCGCGCTCGCCGCATTATTGACGCTTACCTCGAATGCGTAGAGCGGCGGATAAAAAAAGTAATCAATTGACAGAACGGCTAAAAAAGTGGCGAACAAACTCGGATACTTCCCGCGCTGCCAAGCGGTAACGGCGATGGTGGCTAAAAAGAGCGGCGTTGCCTGCGGCTCGATCCAATTCCACAGCAGCAGGGTGAGCATGAGCGCCGCCGCCACACTCGCCGCAGCGATCCCGTAGCCCGCCGCCGATTCGATAAATTTGTTTTGGAAAATCTGCCACACTTTTGTTGTTCCTGTTCGGTCTGTGAACGGATGTTTCGCCAGTCTTCGCCAGTATTTCAATTGCAAACGCCGCAGCGTTTGATTTTTGTTTTAAGGGAAAATAACCGGCACAAATTCTTTAATTACGATTTGCCGCTCGTCTTTCGATTGCTGCCGACGGCGACGGGCGCGTGTCGTAAAAAGTCCCGATTTCGTAATTGTCGAGCAGGCATAGATAATTAAATGCGATAGTTTCATCGCCTAAATTCGGGCTGACATCGAGTTCGCGCTGCGGTATCCGGTCAGCCATCCGCGCCAGCGACCAGACGAGAAAATCCCGAATCGAGCCGCCTTTATTAGCGTATTCAGCCATATCGCGTTCGACGGCGCGGACGATGCGGACGGCGGTTTTCCCGAGATATTTTTTGTTGTCGCAGATAAAAATCATAATAGCTGCCGCAGATAAAATTTATAAATTCCCGGCGGCGCGTGTCGGTCAAAGCAATGGATAGAATAACTTTTGCGCGGCTTGCGCCGAATCCGTGCAGACACTTAGAAACGATAGGCATTTTTACCTACGAACAACGAATCGTTTTTTGTTAGACTGACATTTCAAGAGGGACGATTTATGTTTCTGAAAACCGACTTTCCGGTTCGTTCATAGTTCGCTGAATTTATTTTTTTGATTGCAAAAGTGAAAAATCGCTCGCAAATATTTGAGATTTCGCGCCGTTATTCGATAGCCGTCTTGACGGTCGGCGCGGCGTTCGCGCTGACGTTTGCCGCTTCGCGGTTTATCGAACCGGGAATCTCGCCTCTGTTTCTGCTCGCCGTAATGATCAGCGCGTGGCGCGGCGGGTTGGGTGTCGGAT
>JALZOE010000107.1 GCA_030857325.1 Acidobacteriota bacterium | reverse complement strand
GAGATAGTGTAAGGAGGGATTATGACGGTTTCGACAAAAGTTAAAGACCCGGTGTGCGGGATGACGATTAACGCTGATGAGGCGGCGGGAACGAGCGAATCGGACGGCAAAACATATTATTTTTGTTCGCCCGTCTGCAAAGAGAAATTCGACGCGAATCCGGCGCAGTTTGCCGGGGCGGAAGAAAAAGGTGAAGCGACAGCAGCCGCTTCTTCCAACGGCAAAAAGGGCGAATCGCTGAAAAACGCTGATGTGATGAGCGGGCGGCGCAACGACCATTCAACGCCGAACGGCGCGGGCGAGCGCGTTGATTTGCCGATTACGGGAATGACCTGCGCGGCGTGCGCCAACCGCATCGAAAAGCAGTTAAACAAACAAGCGGGCGTGGAAAAGGCTTCGGTAAATTTCGCCACCGCTCGGGCGACCGTCAATTACAATCCCGAAAAAACCGGCGTGGGTTTGTTGATTCAAACCGTCAAGGATGTCGGCTACGACACGGCGGGAACGCAAAAAGTTGAGTTCATCGTTGATGATTCGGCGCGTCCTTCGGGATCCGGCGTGCCGATTGAAAAGCATATTTCTCAACTGCGCGGCATCGTTAAGGCGGATTTTAATCTGGCGACAATGAAAATCAACGTCGAGTATTTGCCGAATGCGGCGGATGTCAAAGCCATTCGCCGTGCAATCGAAGATTTCGGCTATCAAGTCCGCGAAGTTTCCGGCAGCGGCGAGTCGGCTGAAGATTCAATTGAAGCCGCGCACGTCGCCGAGTATACAGAGCTAAAAACAAAATTCTGGATTGCCGCCGTTTTATCCTTGCCCGTTTTAGTGATTGCGATGTCGCACGGGCGAATCGCGTTATTTAATTTCGCGGGCGTGAACTGGCTGCAACTCGCTCTGACAACGCCAGTCGTCTTTTATTGCGGAGCGCAGTTCTACTTGGGCGCGTGGGCGGCGTTCCGACATCGGGCGGCGGATATGAATACTTTGATTGCCGTCGGCACGGGGGCGGCTTATATTTATTCGATTGCGGCAACTGTCTTTCCTTCGTTGTTCGCGGCGGCAAATCAAACGGCAATGCCCGGAATGGAAGGAATGACGCAAGTTCCGGTGTATTTTGAGGCGGCAAGCGTCATCATCGCCTTGATTCTGCTGGGCAAAATGCTCGAATCCCGCGCGAAAGGTCAGACCGGCGCGGCGATTCGCAAACTTGTCGGGCTTCAGTCAAAAACGGCGCGTGTTATCCGAGACGGCAGGGAAATGGAAATCGAAACCGAAGAAGTCGTTCCCGGAGACGTTGTGATAATGCGTCCGGGCGAGAAAATTCCGGTTGACGGCGTGGTCACGGAAGGCAGTTCGGCGATTGACGAATCAATGCTGACGGGTGAAAGCCTTCCGGTCGAGAAGAAAACGGGCGACGAGATTTTCGGCGCGACGATAAATAAAACCGGCGCGTTTCAGTTCAAAGCGACAAAGGTCGGCAAAGATACGGCGTTGCAGCAAATCGTTAAATTAGTGCAGGACGCGCAAGGTTCGAAACCGCCGATTGCAAAATTAGCCGACGTGATAAGCGGAATTTTTACGCCGATTGTCATTTGCATTGCAATTGCCGCGTTCGTCATCTGGTTTATCTTCGCGCCCGTTGAAACGCGCTTTATCTTCGCGCTCGTCAGTTTCGTTTCCGTTTTGATTATCGCCTGCCCGTGCGCTCTGGGTTTGGCAACGCCGACGGCGATTATGGTCGGCACGGGACGCGGCGCGGAAAACGGAATTTTAATCAAAGGCGGCGCGAGTCTTGAAACCGCGCACAAGTTAAATACGATTGTGCTTGATAAAACCGGCACGATAACCCGCGGCGAACCTGATTTGACCGACATCGTAACGGCGGACAATTTTGACGAAAACGATTTGCTGCAAATTGTCGCGTCGGCTGAAAAATCGAGCGAACATCCGCTTGCGGCGGCAATCGTGCGCGGCGCGGAAAATAGAAATTTGACGCTGGAAAAAGTAGAAAATTTCAACGCGCTCGAAGGACGCGGCATTGAAGCGCGAGTTTCGGGCAAAGATTTATTGCTTGGAAACTTACGTTTAATGAATGAAAGAAAAATTACATTGAACGGCGCGGAAAGCACGGTTGAAAAATTAGCGAGTGAAGGTAAAACGCCGATGTTTGCTACGATTGACGGAAAATTTGCCGGAATTGTCGCCGTCGCCGACACGATAAAGCCGGAATCGAAAGAAGCGATTCGCTCGCTGCAAAATTTGGGTTTGGAAGTCGTAATGATGACCGGCGACAACAAGCGCACGGCGGAAGCGGTCGCCAATCAAGTCGGCATCAAGAGCGTTTTGGCGGAAGTTCTGCCCGAAGGAAAATCGAGTGAAATTAAGCGTCTGCAAAACGAAAAGAAAATCGTCGGAATGGTCGGCGACGGCATCAACGACGCGCCCGCGCTGGCGCAAGCCGATGTCGGAATTGCCATCGGGACGGGGACGGACGTGGCGATTGAAGCGAGCGATATTACTTTAATCAAAGGCGATTTGCGCGGAGTCGTGACGGCGATTGCGCTCTCGAAAGCGACGATTCGCTCGGTCAAGCAAAATTTATTCTGGGCGTTTATCTACAATGTCATCGGCATTCCGGTTGCCGCCGGAGTTTTGTATCCGATTTTCGGCATTTTGCTTTCTCCGGTTTTGGCAAGCGCGGCGATGAGTTTGTCGAGCGTTTCGGTTGTGGCGAACAGTTTGCGGCTTCGTTCCTTCAAATCGCCGAAAGTTAGTGAGTAAGGAGGTAAAATATATGGATACGACAGAAATTATTGTTGTTATCGGCGGCGTTGCGTTAATCGCATTAACATTGTGGTATTTTTTCGGCGAGCGCGAAGCAACCGCCGCGACGGTCGGCGAGAGCGGAATACAGGAAATCAAAGTAACGGTCAAAGGCGGTTATTCGCCGGATGTTATCGTCGTCAAAAAAGACGTTCCTGTCCGGCTGAATTTTTACCGCGACGAAACTTCGTCGTGCAGCGAGCAGGTCGTTTTCGGCGATTTCGGCATCGCCAAAGATTTGCCTGCTTTCAAAACCACGCCGATTGAATTTACACCTGAAAAAGAGGGCGAATTCACCTTTGCCTGCGGAATGAATATGCTGCGCGGAAAGTTAATTGTTGAAAGCTAGAATTGTGATTTTTAGTAAAAATGAAGTTAATTTCGTATAGTTCGGTCGTTAGCCTGCTTCGCGTGTAGAAACCAAGTCGGTTAAACTACCGGGCGAGAGATTAGAGACTAATTTTACGTTTAATATTAAAAATTATGACCATGACACCCATTGTCCGCAAGTTCGCGCTCACCGCGCATATCACTTTCTCGGTCGGCTGGTTAGGCGCGGTTGCCGGCTTTTTGGCTCTCGCCATCGCCGGTCAGACCAGCCAAAATGTTCAGCTTGTGCGTGGACTCTATCTCGCTATGGAGATGACCGGCTGGTATGTCATCGTGCCTTTTTGCCTCGCTTCGCTGGCAACCGGGCTTATCGTGTCTCTGGGCAGCGCGTGGGGACTGTTTCGGCATTATTGGGTCTCGGTGAAATTCCTTTTAACCATTGTTTCCACCCTTATCCTGTTCGGGTTCACGCAGACACTTAGCTATATAGGAGTCTTGGCAGTGGACACGACAATGCCCATTGACGAGCTACGCAGCCTGTCCCAATCGCCGGTCATCCATTCGGGCGGCGGTCTGCTGGTTTTGCTCGTGAACACAACGCTCTCGGTATATAAGCCGTGGGGCAAAACTCGTTACGGGCTGCGTAAGCAACACGAACCGAATAAAGAGTTGTCGTCCGACAGCATTTCATCAACTAGAAAACCCTTGGGACGCTATTTACTGATTGGGCTTATCAGCCTGTTCCTTTTGTTTGTGGTTCTGCACCTCATTATGCGAAGTAGCGGTTAATCTTGATTGCAGAGAGAAGATTTTGGAAGAAGCCTTTTCATAATTGGAGGCGGGCTAATAAGTCACTGGACGTGAGCGCAAAATGCAACTTTGTTATCGTGTTGTCTTATTTCCCTTTGCTTGCGTGGTGCCGGATTCGCTCCACGCCAACTCCGTCGCTAGGTTTATTCGTGTCTATAAACAAACACCATTGTCTGTAAATATACGCTTTCAAAAAACAAAATAATTCTTCACCAGCCAAAAATCGGCATTTCAAAAAGGCACACGGCTTGCTTAAACAATCTTAAGTCAGCAGCCAAGGCGATTTTTTTGTATTAATTATTGAGCCATAGACTAAGTTTCCGGTTGTCTGTATTTCCGCTCGGGATTTTCTGTGAATAAAACTTTTCTAAACTAAAAAAGATAGTTTTTATCGTGGCAAAAACGGATGTCCGCAGGCGGAAGCGGCTTTTGGACAATGCCGACTCTTGTTACTTGACCGGCGCGGTTTGAAATCGGAGTCCGAAAATTAAAATGAGATGAATAATGAAAAATATATTCCGGCTCTCGGTTACAATTGGCTTACGCCCTTTTACGATACGGTTGTCGGCTTTACTACGCGCGAAAAACTTTTCAAAGACGCTTTGGTCGAACAAGCGAAGGTCGAAGCGGGTTATCGCGTTTTGGATTTAGCCTGCGGGACGGGGACGCTGACGGCTTTGCTCAAAAAAAACGCCCCGCAAGCAGAGATAATCGGGATTGACGGCGACCCGACAATTTTAGGATTGGCGAGAGAGAAAGCGCGTGCAGGGAATCTTGAAATACAATTCGACGAAGGAATGTCAGTTTCTATGCCCTACGCGGATGCGTCTTTTGACCTCGTAGTGTCGAGCCTTTTCTTTCATCATCTGACGCGAGAAAATAAGTTGAAAACTTTGCGCGAGGTCCGGCGAGTTCTCAAACGAGGCGGCGAATTTCATATTGCCGATTGGGGCTTGCCTGCGAATTTGCCGATGAAGTTTTCGTCGCGTTTTATACAGATGCTTGACGGTTTTGAAACGACCGCCGATAATTTCAACGGATTGCTGCCGAAACTGCTTGCCGAAACTGATTTTGAAAATATCGAAGAAACAAATTTCTTTAACACTTTATTCGGCACAATTCGCTTGCACAAAGCATATAAAACATAAAAGAGGAGAATCGAATGAAAAGAAAAACTATAACTGCATTTCTACTTTGCGCGATGCTGGCTTTGCCCGCCTTCGCGCACGATTTATTTTTGAAGCCCAACAGCTTTTTCGCCAAAATCAATCAAAAGATTTCTATCAGCGTGATGAACGGAACATTTCAAACGAGCGAAGGCGCGGTTTCTTTTGCACGTTTGACTGATGTGAGCGTCGTCGCGCCGTCGGGCAGTCGCACGAATCAGAAAGAAACGGATTTTACGAAAAATGAGACAACCGCTTTTATGAATCTCGAACCGAAGGAAGCAGGCAACTACGTCGTCGGGCTTTCGACGATGTGGCGCGAAAATTCATTGAAAGCGGCGGAATTTAACGAATATCTAACTCTCGAAGGCATTCCCGACATTTTGGAAAACAGAAAACGCGATAACGAACTTGAAATGGACGGACGTTACCGTTATTCCAAATACGTCAAAACGATTTTGCAAGTCGGAAATAAACAAACCGACAGTTTCAAAACCGTTCTCGGCTACGCGGTCGAAATGATTCCGCAAACGAATCCGTATAAATTAAAGAAAGGCGATTCGATTGAAATTCTGTGTTTAAAAGACGGCAAGCCGCTCGTCGGTCAAACGGTTTTGACCGGATATGAATCAGGCGGAAAAATAGCTGCCGAAAAAAGCGTCCGCAGCGACGCGAAAGGCATTATCAAAATCAAACTCGACGGCGCGGGCAAATGGTATGCGAAGTTTATCAATATGGTCAAAATTGACGACCCAAAATTAAACTACGAATCGAAATGGGCGACGTTGACATTTGAAATCAAGTAGTTGGGGAAAACGAAATGAAAAAACAAACAATCCTGGTATTTATTTTATCGCTCTCCTTGGTCGCGTCAATTTTCGCGCACGATTTGTTTCTTAAAACGGACAGCTTTTTCCTCGCGCCGAACTCGAAATACACCGTTAAAATTATGAACGGAACATTTCAGGCGAGCGAAGGCGCGGTCTCCTACGCCCGCGTGAACGACGTGAGCGTGGTTTCGGCAGGAAAAACCACGCATCCGCAGGAAGCCGATTTTACTAAAGACGAAACGACCGCCTTTATGAATTTGAAAACCGGCGCGACGGGAACTTACGTCGTCGGTCTTTCAATGAAATCGCGCGAAATCGCGCTGAAAGCGGCGGAATTTAACGAATACCTAAAAGAAGACGGCTTGCCGGATACGCTCGAAGAACGGCGGAAAACCGGCGAACTCGAAAAAGACGCGAAAGAGCGTTACGCCAAGCACGTCAAAGCGATTTTGCAAGTCGGCAAAAAGCAAACCGACGATTACAAAACAGTTCTCGGTTATCCGGTCGAACTCGTCCCGCAACAGAATCCGTATAAATTGAAAAAAGGCGATGCAATTGAAATTTTGTGTCTCAAAGACGGCAAACCGCTCGCCGGACAAGTCGTGCTGGCGGGGCGCGAGGAAAAAGGCAAAATCATTGCCGCGCCCGAACTTCGCAGCGACGTAAACGGCATGGTCAAACTCCGGCTCGACGGCGCGGGCAAATGGTATGTCAAATTTATCAATATGACGCGCCTTGATAACCAGGATTTGAACTACGAATCGAAATGGACGACGCTCACTTTCGAGTTAAAATAAAACCCTCAATCAAAAACGGTAAATTGCCGATTCAATCGGTCGTTTTTAACGATTTGCGGTAAAATTGCGCCGCGATTTGTCGCCTCGGCGAAAGCCGTAAAAAAATGAATCGCATCGTCAAATATTGCTGAAGTTGAGAAATAAGAAGTATGAAATTTTTCAAATGTTACAAAGAAATTTGGTTCGGTGCAGGCTTAGGCTCGGTCGCGTGGCTCGTTGATGCCGTGATGCACGTTGAACTTGGCGCGGATGTTCACGCGGGAAGTTTATGGACGGAAATTTTCGCGCCGCACCCGACGGCTTTAATTTTTCGGGGTTTTTATCTGGTGATTACGCTCGCTTTCGGCGTTTTCCTGTGGCGGACAAATTGGCGCGAACGCCAGCTTCGCGCTCTTGAGCACGCAGTGGTCGCTTTCCAGCGGCAGATCGACGCGCCCGCGCTCAGGATTTTGGGCGCGATTCGCGGGCTGCAAAGCCGTAATTCCATTCGCCTTGACGAAACTGCCGAACGCCTTACTTCGGAAATCGGAATGGATGCCGGACTGATTGACGATCTCGCCAAAAAGTATCTCGAATTCAGCCGTCTTGTCCAAAACGGTGAAACGGCGCGAGCAATCGAAACCCTTAATTCAATCGAATCGTGGCTCGCCGAACGGAAAATCATTGCCAAATCGTGAAAAACACTTCGAGTAAAACAATTCTGCTTGCCGACGATGACGACAACCTGCGCCGCGTGCTGGAGTTTCAGTTAACCGAAGCCGGCTACCTTGTGTCGGCGGCGCAAGACGGCGCGGCGGCGTTGGAGATTTTTTCAAACAACGATTTCGATTGCGTCATCACGGATTTAAGA
>JALZOE010000528.1 GCA_030857325.1 Acidobacteriota bacterium | reverse complement strand
CAACCGATTTTAATTTTGCAGGGCGAGCGCGATTATCAGGTAACGATGACGGATTTTCAGAATTGGAAGAACGCGCTCGGCAATAGAAAATCCGTTACCTTTAAAACTTACGCAAAACTCAACCATTTATTTATGTCCGGCGAAGGCACGCCGAGTCCAGCCGATTATGAAAAAACCAATCACGTTTCGGCGGAGGTAATCAGCGACATTGCCGCTTGGATTTTACAGCAAAAATAAAATAGAGTTTCAGGCACAAAATAATTTCAAAAAATGCGTGTTTTTTCTTGCTGAATGAACGCTCATTCAGTATGATGTTTGCAACTTAAAATTCAACGAACAGGAAAACTAAAAAATGTTACAAATCAGCAAAGCCGCCGTTTTGGGCGCGGGAACAATGGGCGCGACGATTGCCGCGCATTTAGCAAATGCGGGAATTCCGACGATTCTTCTGGACATCGCGCCGAAGGAATTAACCAAAGAAGAAGAAGCGAAAAGTTTGCCGCTCGATTCGCCTGTTGTCAGAAACCGCATTGCCAACGGCGGTTACAACGGCTTGGTGAAGGCGCGTCCGGCAGCGTATATGGACAACGCTAACGCTTCTTTGATTACAATCGGAAATTTTGAAGACGATTTGGTAAAAATCAAAGACTGCGATTTTGTGATTGAAGCGGTCGTCGAAAATTTGGAAATCAAACACAAACTTTTCGCGGAAGTCGAAAAATATCGCAAAGCCGATGCCATTATCGCCTCGAACACGAGCGGCATCCCGATAAAGGAAATTGCCGCGCCTTTCTCCGACGATTTCAAAAAACATTTCTTGGGCATTCACTTTTTCAATCCGCCGCGTTATATGAAACTCGTGGAAATTATTCCGACCGAATGGACAAAGCCGGAAGTTTCGTGCAAGGTTTTCGGTTTTCTCGACGAGCGTTTGGGCAAAGGCGTCGTTCCGGCGAAAGATCGCCCGAATTTTATCGCCAACCGCATCGGAACTTTTGGAATGATGGCGACGGTTCACGAAATGCTGCGAATGAATTTTACGCCGACCGAGGTTGACCAGATGACCGGAAAAGCAATCGGACACGCATCGAGCGCGACGTTTAGAACGTCGGATTTAGTCGGCTTGGACGTTCTCGCGCACGTCAATAAAAATCTGTATCCGGCAGTTCCCGAAGATGAAGACCGCGAAGTTTTTCAAGTTCCCGACCTGATAAATCAAATGCTCGAACGAAAACTTTTGGGCGACAAAACCAAAGGCGGTTTTTATAAAAAGACAAAAAACGCCGAAGGTAAAACCGAGATTTTAGAACTCGATTTGCAGACGTTCGACCATAAACCGCAACAGAAAACGAAATTTGCGTCTCTGGACGCGGCGAAAAATATCGAAGATTTGCCGGCGCGGATTAAAACGCTTGTTTGGGGCAAAGATAATGTGGCTGAATTTCTTTGGAAAACAGTTTCGAGAAGTTTGCGTTATTCGGCAAACCGTATTCCCGAAATTGCCGACACGATTGTCGAGGTTGACAACGCCATAAAATGGGGCTTTGGATGGACAATCGGCGTGTTTGAAACGTGGGACGCAATCGGCGTTCGGGAATCGGTCGAGAGAATGCGAGCCGAAAATCAACCGATTCCCGCAAACGTCGAAAAGATGCTGGAAAGCGGCGCGGAAACATTTTATAAATATGAAAACGGGCAAAAATCCTTTTTCGATTTTGCGGTTAGTTCCTACAAACCTTTGCCTGAACAACAAGGCGTTATCTTTTTAAAATCGATCAAAGACCGCAGCGGCGTCGTCAAGAAAAACGCGGGCGCAAGTTTGATTGACATCGGTGACGGCGTGGCGTGTCTGGAGTTTCATTCAAAAATGAATTCCATCGGCGGCGACACTGTTCAAATGATGAATTTTGCGATTGACGAAGTTGAAAAAAACTTCACGGGCTTAATCGTCGGCAATCAAGGCGGGAATTTTTCGGCGGGCGCGAACATTATGCTTTTGCTTCTCGCGGCGCAGGAGGAAGAATGGGACGACATCAACCAGATGATTCGCGCTCTGCAAAACGCGGTGATGCGTCTGCGCTATTCGCCCAAACCCGTCGTAACAGCGCCTTACGGTTTGACGCTCGGCGGCGGTTGTGAAATTGCGATGCACGGCGACAAAGTTCGTGCGGCAGCGGAAACCTATATCGGACTTGTCGAAGTCGGCGTCGGACTGATTCCCGCAGGCGGCGGCACGAAGGAATTGACGATGCGGGCGATGGATTTGGCAAAGCGCACGCCTGATGCCGACCCGCTTGCATTTTTGAAAAAGACTTTTGAGCTAATCGGAATGGGCAAAGTCGCAACGTCGGCGCAGGAAGCCAGAGGCTGGGGCATTCTCAGACCGTCCGATGCGATTTCGATGAACGGCGACCGCCTTATTGCCGATGCGAAACAGGAAGTTTTGAATTTGGCATCAGCCGGTTATGTTCAGCCGGTCGAGCGAACCGATATTCTCGCGCTCGGCGAAGCGGGACAATCGGCAATGAAACTCGCGCTCTATATGATGA